>CAJLGN010000008.1 GCA_905206195.1 uncultured Roseburia sp. | reverse complement strand
CTTGAGAAAGTTACTGGTTCGCCTGCGACGAAAATGCCTGCTCAAGATCTCCGAGCGTGAATTTTGCCTGTCGGATATAACAAAGGTCACTCGTCACCTTTCCAGCGCCCCACTTTTCTGAAAATTCTTTATCCCAGTGGCCGTAGGAGTCCATAATAAATGTTCCGTCCTCCTTCACAACGATCCCCGTATAACCGGTATCCCCAGACTTGGGGCTGTTAGACCAGTCCTCGGACAGAAGGATTCTGTACTCTCCCTCCCTCTGTGCCATCAGATCGTCATAGGTTCCTACCCAGGCAACCCAGTCACCTGCGACCCAGTCATCGCGCTCGATGACTCCATTCTTATTCTGATCCAAAGTGGTCTCCCGGAACACAATCAGGAGTTTTCCGCTGACGGGATCATAAACCGCCTTGTGGCGCTCTCCCTGCAGTGCTCCCTGCAATTCCTGGGGTCTACTCCAGGTCTTCCCTTCGTCATCCGAATAAAACATCACCGATTTGTGCTGATGCGACTGAGATCTTCCGAGCCCCACAATCCGCTTTCCGTCCGGCGATCGGAAAAGTCCCACCTCACAGATCTGATGGCTCTGCTCAATATCGCGATCCTTTGCGAGATACGGCTCTGGCTCGCTCCACACCTCTCTTCCCTGATCGTCAAAGGTGAGATACGTCTTATAGTTTACAAAGTTATAATCGTGGTACACGCCCATCCACTGATCGATCCAGTTCCCGTTGGCATCCTTCATCTGCGTCAGACTCGCCATCGCCACGATCGTCCAGTTTTGCCTTCCGTTGAGCTGTGGATGGAAAGTTTGATACTCGCTCCACGTCTCCCCGTTGTCCACCGAAACAGACGTATTCCATCCCCCGGTCTGATTTCCGTGCCAGTTCGGCCGCCCGGTGATCATTATAAGCTTCGTGGAACCGTCCGTCATATTGAGCTTGTACATTGTCGGTGTCTCCAGAGAGTACTTCCAGGATTCTGGTATATTGGTCTTCTCCTCCCATGTCTCCCCGGCATCTTTGCTCACCTGCATGACGAGCGGTCCGCATCCATGTCCTATCGGATATGCCGTAAATAATGTTTTTTGATCGTCCAACATAATCATATCCGGCTGCCCCAGATACTGGCGTGGCGTTTCCGGTGCTCTTTCGATGTCCTTTAAGTATTGCTCCGGCAACTTGTACTGCGGAATCGTATACTGAATTTCAAGCTTCCGCTCCACCTCGGCAGCTGCCTCCTCCGCTGTGAGCGCCTTGCTGTAAATTCTCAGCTCGTCCACCTTTCCGTCAAATCCCTCTCCCCCAACGATTCCAACCGGGGCCGTGAACTGATTTTTCTTCGTCCAGGCATTTGACTCCACCAGCTGCCCGTTCACGTACATACAAAGACCTGTTTCTCTGTCATTCGTCCACAGAACATGCACCCACTGCTGCACCGGCATCCGATAGTCAAAGGACAGATATTCCTGGTCACCCGCTCCGACGTGAACGCCTGTCCACGTATTGCCTTCAGAAATGCGATTATCAAAGGAGCACACGCCATCCTTGTCCGTGATTACAGAACATCTTCCCCCCGTACTCTGCTCCAGATACACCCAGTACCCGATACTCCAGGCATCCCCAAGGTTCAGATCCCCGGGAAGTTCCACGCCCTCTCCTCCTTGAATTCGGAGTGCTCTTCCCACTTTTCCCTCCGCAAAAACTGCCCCCTGCGCGAGGCTATCACGATCTCCCCAGACATCCTCAACGCGATCCCCTTCAAAAGAATAATAGGAGACCTCTTTCTCCGCCGGCGCGCCCTGCACACAGGTCACAGGCATCACCATACTCATCGCAAGTACCATACCAACTGTTTTTTTCCCCATTTTCCTCATAGTTTTCCTTCCTTTCTCCTTTTTACTATATATATGCGTGGGAGATAAAAAGTAGTACTTGCCCTCCCCGAATATTATGCTGTTTGCACACAAAAAAGTCTCCGAAAGCACACTGCTTCCGGAGACTTTTTCGAGAGGCGACTGACGGATTTGAACCGACGATCAGGGAGTTGCAGTCCCACGCCTTACCACTTGGCTAAGTCGCCCTGCTAAAATCTGTTCCACACTTAGTATATGCGGTGCTGTGTCATTTATGAATAGAAATGTCACGGCAAGTGCCACAAATCCTCTGCGCTGCACCAAAAATTTTAACAAGACGTCCCGCCCCATCCAGCCTCCCCCACTATCTTTTTATGACCGCTTTCTCCTCCTCCATATCCCACCCCAGCCTGGGATATTCCCCACGATTTTTTACAGTTCAAATCTTTCTATCATCTTGTATTCATTTTCCCTGTCATAGGATGTCACACCGTTCTGGCTCACAAGATAGAAACGCGCACCGATGTAAAGTCCTCGATACTGCTCAATCTCCCCTGCATATAGGTCATCTTCCACATCGCCATATCCTCTCAGCCGCTCTGTCAGCTGGTTTTCAAACTTTCCATCCTCCCAAGAAAAAAGAAGATAGGCTCCGCTTTTCTCACCGCGCTCGTAGGACTCCACCGCAAACCCGATCAAATTCTCCCCGGCATCCGCCAGCACGCATTTATAATCGTAGAGCGCAGGCGTATAATCTGCATCTGCCAGCACGCAGGTATCCGTCACCTTCAATTCTGCCGGATCTGAGATATCAAACATCGCAAGCTTGACGCCCTTAATGCTCCCATCCTTTGAGTCTGTCTCATAACCGATTCCAACCAAGTGATCCTCCCCCCAGAAATGTAGATACTCAGAAAATCCCGTAATCTTAAGCTCCGAGAGAATCTGTGGCTTCGTCGCATCCGACAAATCTACCGCAAAAAGAGGATCTGTGTTGCGGTACGTCACAAAATAAACGATATCTCCAAGATATCTCGCCGCATAGATCTGTTCCCCTCGGGCGATCCCTTCCAGGCTTCCGGTCAATTTCAAATTCTCGTCAAACAGATAGAGCAGATTCTCGTTCTCTCCCCGGCTCCAGTCCGTGGTGAGAATCCGCAGCTTTCCCTTATATTCGTTGATGGCAAAGGTATCGTACACCTCTCCCGCAGCGGCCGTCGCGCCCACCGCATCGATCACACCGTCCTTTAACGCAAACTTCGCAATCTGCGTCACCATGCTGCCAGCGGAAAAATCCTGCCCGTAGAGATACAGTGCCCCGGCACTCACATAGATATTGACATAATTGTTCAAAATCAATGTGTTATCCACCACATGGGTGGGGTCATCCACATCCACGGAGGAGGCGACGAGCCCGTTCGTCCCCCACTCGGGCAGATAGATACAATCTGCCGCGATCGGTCTGCCGTCGACAAGCGGTATCCACCCGCCTGCATTTTCCTCCAGTGCCGCCGCTGTTCTGGCAAGGTGCGGCTGCTCCACATTCTTCTCCGTGAAAAGATCTCTGATACCCCCAATCTTGCGGGATGTCTTATAAGAACCGTCCTGTGTGATGCTTCCCCTCAAAACGGGATTCTCACGGTCCGCGATATCATAGGTCTGCAATTCTGTTCTACGGTTCGCCCCAATATAGTAGACATCCTCCATCGCGTTTGTCCGGCTATCCTTCTGTGTCAGCTGCGTCTCCTCTCTCTCCACGATCAGACTGAGTGTGTCCCCCTCCGCATACATCTCCACCACACGGTCTGCCGCGCTGCTCAAAGTCACCGGTATCCTGCCGGTATCCCGCATCTTCTCACCCCGCACATCGACAATCCTCACAAAATGATTACTCACAATGTACAGATACGACCCGTCCGTCTTCACAATGTCGCTCTCGTCGACTCCCTCTGTCTGGAGATTCGTTTTGGAATAATGATCCGCGCCCTCCAGATCTGTACTCTGTTCCAGAGATTCTTTTATGCCCTGTGATTCTGCGCTCTCGTAAGGACGTGCGTTCAGGCTGCTGTTGCCAGAACTCCCCATTGTGTCGCTTGCCGCGCCCTCAGCCACATCCTCCACAATCTCCATTTCATAATTGGCACCCCCGCGCCGCACATCTTCTTCCTTTAGCCGATCGTAAATCTCACCGTAATCCTTGGCGACTACATAGAGCTGCCCCGCATCACTTTTCGGTGGTATCAATGCCTCCCCCACATCTGTCCCGACTGCTTCCTCCACCGAAGCCGCATCGCCTGCTGCCCCCTCCGGTATCTGTTGTGTGCCCTCCGCTGTCATATCCATCTGTACGCCATCCATCAGATTCTCCCGATATGTGGCGAATACACCCATCCCACACACGAAAAGCACCACGGCCGCCGCTATTGTCCTTCTCCCTGTATACCAGCCTGTTTTTCTGTCTTTGAAAGCACCCGCGCTCTGTGGGCTGTTTTCTTCCTCCAGCTTCCGCCTCATCTGCCCCGGCGACAATGTCTCCGGTATCTCAATCTCTTCTGCGGATGACCTGATTTTTTTTATTAATTCCTGCTCTGTCATACGATCCCTCCATCTCTGTCCGTCCCACATACACATTCTGTTTCATCACTCTGTGAGCTTACCTGCCATCTTCTTTAAACCGCGGCTCTCCTTAGAGCGCACCGTATTTTCGTTCATATGTAGAATTTCTGCAATTTCCCGGCTCTTGTACCCGCAGAAAATATGCATCCCAATAATCAGGCGCTCCTCCTCCCCGAGCTCAAAAAAGATTTTCCGCACAAGAATCGCCTCCTCCGCTGTCTGCCCGGTGTCCGCTACGCCGGCGTCCATCGCTCCCTCCGCCCGCTGCACACGCTCTTTCGCATACTCCCGCAGCTTGTCCTTGCATTTGTTCGCCAGAATCTGAAAAATCCAGCTTTTAAAGGCCTCCTCCGCGCGCAGTTTTCGGATGGATGCAAACGCGTCAGCCACCGCCTCGCTCACCACATCCTCCGCGTCCGCAGTATTGCGGAGTGTGTAGAGTGCAAACCGGTACATATTTTCATATATTTCCGCGTAGAGACCAGCGAATGCCTCCGCGTCTCCCCTCTTTGCCAGCTTTACCAGCTGCAAATAATTTTCCATATCACACCTCATTCCTGTCGCGCTTTCTTTTATCCTATAAGTCGGATCCCATACCTGTTTTGTTGCAAATTCTTTTCCTCTGACCGAATATTTTTATTTCACTGTCCCTGTCCTCCTGCATATACTATACAAAACCTCAAACAAAAAAGGTATGACAAACTATGGCAAATTATGTTATTTCCTCGATAGAGACTCACTTATTTTTTGCGCGGATCATGCGCGAGCATGCGCTTTTTCTCGAGGCAGGATTTCCCTGCAAGGATGAGTCCTGGATCAAACAGGCGGATTTCTTCCGCGAAGAATTTGAAAAGCTGCTCTCCGACGTTCTAAAAATCAGCGAGGGGCGAATCAGCGACTGCCTGATCGAGTCCAGCGAACTCGCCACACAATTTACAATCCCTGCAGAAAGAAGAACATCATTTCTTACCGGAATACCCATCGATAGCTCCATTTCCGAGAGAACGCTCGCCATCCAATGCGGCTGTATGGATGAAAGCAGACACATGGAAAGTAGACACTTTCTGAATATGATCCACCAGATCAATCAGCGTTCTATCCGCCTCCTAAACGGGCTGATTCACTTTAAGGAGTCCATCCTGCGCGAGGTTGGAAACGGCAGTCTCTTCACTGCAAATTATCCTCTGCTGATTCAGCATATTCTCCGTGAAGCGCGGCTCTACCTCTCGACAATTGAGGAGTGTATGCGCGGACGCGGCACCTCCAGGCGGAGATTGTGTGAGATTGAGACATTCTGGAATCAGATCATGATGGAACACGCACTTTTTATCCGCGGATTGTTAGATCCATCCGAGGAACAGTTAATCGATACCGCAGACGCATTTGCGGACAATTATAAAGTGCTCTTAGAACAGGCGAGAAATCAGGATTTTATTGCCTCAGGCGGAACAAGAAATGATGCTTGCATAAGCGACCGGATAGCGGAGTGTAATCTTCTCAGACAAAAATCCTTGGATGAAACGCTCAAATACCGCAAATTTAAAACTGCCGGGGCAGACGGCATCTTAAACAATCAGATTGCCTCCATCATCCTCCCTCTCCTGGCTGACCATGTGCTGCGCGAAGCCAATCACTATATTCGCATTCTTACATGTAACAATACAAATTAGGGAGCTCCCGCAAAACACGCCATCATGCCCGACTTTCTGTTGCGATTTTTACAAGAGCGTTTCCATGTCAGTAAAATACTGACTCATTCTTGTAAAAATCAAACAGAAGTCTGCAATCATGCCCGTGTCCTGCAGCAGCTCCCCGCTTTTTACACCCCTCTATTTCATATCATTTTTGATTCTGACAACCGCATTACAGATAGCCGCGATTCCCATAAACAGAATTCCCGCAATCGGCCAGACGATCCAGGTCTTTCCCCACTCCATCCCAGTGAGGCTCCATATCAGATAAACAACTGTCACAATGGGCCAGTAGATGCCAGCGATAATACCAACAATCTTCTCTTCGTCCTTCCGCTCCGGAGTGAAATCTGTCTCCTGCCGCAGCACCTGGATACATTCCCGCCTGCTTTCACCTATGATAAAAATTACCACGGCAATCCCGATCAGAACCAACAGCAGGGCAACCATCGCCGCATGTACCATCTCGTTGTCCGTCAGGCTTCCGCTGATGATCAGTGGAATTGCAGCAAAAATACAGAGCGCCACACCGATGATAAGCCGCATCGTCAGAGCTGGCTTCTCCGCCTCGGCAATTTCCAAAAGCTCACGGTCCAGACTACTGTCAATATGAATCCGCTCCTTCTTTAAATAATCAAACTTCTCCATCTTCATTCCGTTGTAGATGAAAATAGCCACGGCAATCCCGATCATGACAAAAAGTGGAACAATCCCAAAGCACACCACCTGTGCATCGCTTAAGCGTTTGATCTGGTCATTCACTCCTCCGAGAAGAATTAAAAAAATGGGGGCGTAAATACAGAGCATGACACCTGCGGCAATCCACTTGGAAGTCTTTACAGACAGGTACATATATTCCTCCGCCTCCCTGCGGCTCACCATCCTTAACGCCCTTCCGCAGGCGTCCGCCGTTGCCGGAGCACTGCCTGATCCCTGCATATCAAGTCCCAGCTCCTCCGCCAACTCAGAGATATCTCCAAATTCAGAAATCACAATGCCGATCACCTCGTTTTGCTTTTTTCCCTCCGCGAGCAGTTCATTGTATTTATCCTCCATCATGCCGGCAAGTTCCTCCTTCGCGCGAAGCGCCTCCGGGGTCTTTGGCATATTCAAAAACATATTTTCCAGATAAGATAATATAACTTCCATACACGCTCCTTTACAAATAGATAAACTTATCCACAACTTCTTTTACCAACTGCCACTCTTCACATTTTTTGCGGTAGAACACTCTTCCCTCCTCCGTGATCCGATAGTAAGTCCTGCGCTTCCCGTTCGTCTCCGTCCCAAAGTAGGATGTGATATACCCTATTTTTTCCAGCCTGGTAAACGCAGAATAAAGTGTCGTCTCCTTCATGACATATTTTTCATCTGAAATCTCTCTGATCTGTCTGGACACCTCATACCCGTAGGAATCCCCCTTCCACAAAAGAGACAGAATCATCAATTCATTGTATCCTCTCATGACGTCACTGCCAATCAAGCTTTCTTCCTCCTTCCTTCTATCATTCAGCTGAAGAACAATTACTTCATCAAACGTACTATATCTGTTGGAGTAATTATGCCACAATTACTATGACAGGTCAAGTAATTTTTCTGATTTTTTACATAAAAATATATTGACAACTTTTCTTGTCATGCATATGATAAATATGACAAGTAAAATTATCAAAACGACAAGAAAAATAGGCATACGTTTTGACATACACTTTACGGATGCCTATTCTAAAAAAAATTAAGAAGGAGAATTATTATGGAAAATAAATTTACACCAAATGGCGATGCACAGAGCGTCACTCTGCAGGAAGATACGCTAAGGCAGGCCAAGAGCCATTTTTCAAAACTCGGCCTCATGTTTATCCTTGGGACTCTGCTTGTCTACGCTGTCCAATTCGCTGCGTCCGGGATTGCCACGGCGATCAATCCCGAACTTTTAAACAGCATGGGTTCCACACTCCTGATCACCATGATCCCGATGTACGCAGTCGCGCTCCCGCTTATGATGTTACTCATCCGCAGGCTTCCTGCTGTCCCCATCGGGAAGAAGCGTATAACTGTCGGGCAGTGGATCATCGCGGCGATCATCTGCTACGGCGGTATGTATGTCGGCAATCTTCTCGGTATCATCACCACACAGATCGTCGGCATGTTAAAGGGCAGCCCCGTCTCCAACGCAATGCTTGAGGTTGCTACCAGCTCTCAGCTCTGGATCAATTTCATTCTCATGGTATTGTGCGCGCCCGTCTTTGAGGAGCTCATATTCCGCAAGCTCTTGATCGACCGCACAGTAAAATACGGGGAGGGTCTGGCCGTTTTATTTTCTGGCCTTATGTTCGGGTTATTTCATGGGAATATCAACCAATTTTCCTATGCATTTATCCTGGGTCTTTTTTTCGGGTTCATCTATGTAAAGACCGGAAATGTCCTATACCCCATTTTTTTACATATGTTCATCAATTTTTTTGGATCCGTCCTCGGCGTCCTGGTGATGAATTTTATTGATTATAATAGTCTGATGGAAGCGGTGAGCGATCCTGGCCTCATGACGGCTTATATGGCAGATCACCTACCGCAGCTTATGATTTATGGTGTGTACACGCTCCTCATTTTTGGAATGGCAGTTGCCGGGATTATATTGTTTCTTGTAAAGATGAAGAAAATAAAATTACTTCCTGGTGAAGTCACAATCCCCAAGAAAAAACGCTTTTCCACGACTGTTTTAAATGTTGGAATGGGCGCCTATTTCCTATTTTGGATTGCTATCATTCTGATTCAATTATTCTCATAAAAAAACTGTCGCAAAATGCTAATCAAAGTTGCATTTTGCGACAGTTTTTATTTTTTTATAATTCTCACCACACCTCCGGGAGATTTCTATGGATTATTTTTTGCGGTACAGAGGGAGATAGATCTTCTTCTCACTCCTCATAAATCATCATCAGAATCATCTGTGCCGTCTCCACCATATTGATTCCCGAATCCATACTGCATTTCTGGATATACCGAAATGCCTGCTCCTCTGTCATATGGTTTCGCTCCATCAAAATCCGTTTTGCATTATTGATATAATTCTGCTCCCGTTGCGATCTCTTTTTCGAAGATCTCTTTTTTTTCTTCAGACGGCCTTCTATCTGTGCCAGCATCATTTCCACGGGGCTCACCAGATCATATGGCCGAATCGGATACGTCAATGCCACCATGCCAGACAAAGACTCGGCAGTTTCGGCGACGGAAGTGAGCAAAAGCATCTCAAAATAATCTGGAAGATATTCAGCAATCTGAGTATAATGCATATCTTTTACCCGATAGCTGCAGATCACAATACCGCTTTCAAGCTCCTGCATACGGGAGAGCGCTGTGGATGCAGTGGTGCAGATTGCAGCTGTCATAAGCCCGCGGCGCCCAAGCAGATCGCGGATATTCTTTGCATCCTCCATTCTGGGCACAACTACAATTATGCTGCTCATCCCATTTGCTCACCTTGCCTCTCCTTACATCCGGTACAGATATTTTTCTATCTCCCATTCTGATACCTGTGACATATACTCATTCCATTCGGCTCTCTTCGCCTCTGTATACCACCGTACAAAATCTTCTCCCAGAATATGCTTTACAAAAGAATTCTGCTCCATACAAGAAACTGCCTCCCCCAGTGTCTCCGGGAGTTGTCTGGCCTCGGAAAATGTCTCCTTGAACCCGGAGCAGCTGCCAGAGCGATCCTCCGCCTCCGATCCCCGATCAAGTCTGCGGGCAATTCCATCCAGACCTGCCGCCATGCAAAGTGCCAGCGTCAGATATGGGTTGGAGGAAGGATCGGGGAAGCGCAGTTCGATCCTCGTCTCCTCCCCTCGCATGGAAGGAACACGAAGCAACGCATTCCGTCTCTTTGTCGTCCACGACAGATCTCTCAGTTCCCCCTGTCCCGATATCAGACGCTTATAAGAGTTTACAAGCGGGTTTGTGACTGCACACATGGCCTTCGCGTGTTCCACAATTCCTCCCATGAACCATCTGGCTTCTTCACTGAGTCCATCCACACTCTCCGGGTCAGAGAAAATATTTCTGCCATCCTTATAAACTGAAAAATGGATGTGCATACCGGAGCCCGCTACACCCGGCCTGGGTTTTGGCATAAAGGTTGCATGTAGCCCGAACCGCTTCGCAATTGATCGTACCGCCGTCTTAAACGTCACAATGCGATCGGCAGTTTCCAGCGGCTTTGCATATTTAAAATCAATCTCGTGCTGTGCGGGAGCGGCCTCATGGTGGGAGGATTCGATCTCAAATCCCATCTCCTCCAGCGTCAGTACCATATCTCTCCTTGCGTTCTCACCCATATCCAGCGGACTGATATCCATGTAACCCGCCTGTTCATATGTCACCGTGGTAGGGATATCGTTTTCATCCGTGTGAAACAGGAAAAATTCAACTTCAGGATCCACATGGAAGGTATAGCCTTCCTCCCCGGCCTGCTGCACAACCTTTCTTAATATCTCGCGCGGGCTTTCCTGCAGCCGCGCGCCATCAGCTATGCACACATCGCAGAGAAGTCTGGCCACCTTCCCCTGCTGTGGTCTCCATGGAAGGATCGCAAAGGTATCAAGATCGGGAGACAGATACATATCTTCCTCCCCAACCTTGAAATTTCCATACATACAAGATCCGTCAAATCCGTATCCTTTATCCTTTATGCGTGCCAGCTGACGTGCAGTTACGGCCATATTCTTTAAAGTTCCGAACATATCCGTAAACTGTAGACGAATAAATTCCACATCCTCGTCCTCCACGAGCTGCAAAATCTCATTCCATGTCTTCATTATTCCGCGCTCCCTTTCCCATCCATCCGATATTATTTTCTACGGTAATGTCAAATTTATAAGCTACAGATTGGTGTATCCCATCAGAGATGTGTCCACCTCTCTGGCCGCCTCCCACCCTTCTGCCATTGCCCACACGACAAGCGACTGCCCTCTGTGCATATCGCCCGCCGCAAAAATCCTGTCATTGCAGGTTTGGTAAGTACCACAAACCGTCTCCACATTTGTCCTTCCGTCTAATTTTACATCAAATGCTTCCGATACGTAACCCTCACTTCCCAAAAATCCTGCCGCAATTAAAACAAGATCCACCTCGATCGTCTTTTCGCTTCCGGGAACGGGAACCATGGTAATTCGGTTTGTCTTCTCATCGCGCTCCGGCGCAAGACTCACCGTTTTTGCGGAGCACACATTTCCTCCTTTGTCCTTTTTAAATTCTGTCACGGTCGTCTGATAGACTCTTGGATCATGTCCAAACTGATTGATCGCCTCCTCCTGACCATAATCCGTTTTTAAGATTTTAGGCCACTCCGGCCAAGGATTTCCCGCTGCCCTGCTCTTTGGGGCCTCCGGCATCATTTCAAGCTGTATCACCTCGGAAGCCCCCAGGCGAATCGATGTGCCCACGCAGTCATTTCCTGTATCCCCTCCTCCGATGACCAGAACTTTTTTTCCTTTGACAAGGTCAAAAGGAACTTTTTCAAAATTGCTGTCGAGCAGCGTCTTTGTCACATTCTTTAAAAAATCAACCGCAAAAAAGATTCCCTTTGCATCTCTGCCCGGCACAGAAATATCTCTTGGATTGGACGCACCGCACGCGAGCAGTATTCTGTCGTAATTCTCCAAAAGTTCTTTTGCTGTGATGTCCTTTCCCACATTTACATTGCAGCGAAAGACAATTCCGGACTCCTCCATCAGCCGGATGCGCCTGTCAATCACATGCTTTTCCAGCTTCATATTTGGGATACCGTAGCGCAAAAGTCCGCCCGGCCGGTCACTTCTCTCATACACAGTCACACTGTGTCCGCGTCTGTTCAGCTGTATGGCTGCTGTAAGTCCCGCAGGGCCACTTCCAATCACGGCAATGCGTTTTCCCGTTCGCACTTTTGGAACATCCGCCTGCACGAGTCCGCTGGAAAATGCATGCTCTATAATTGCGCGCTCATTTTCCTTGGTGGACACAGGTGCTCCGTTCAATCCACAGGTACATGCCTCCTCACACAAAGCCGGACAGACGCGGGCTGTAAACTCCGGGAGACAGTGCGTTTTTGACAGTCTCACATACGCCTGCTCCCAATTACCGCGGTACACTAAGTCGTTGATTTCAGGCACAAGATTGTGCAGTGGACAACCGGACGTCATCCCTCCTATCGTCATGCCAGACTGACAGAAGGGAACGCCGCATTCCATACATCTGGCTCCCTGCAAGCGCTGCTCCTCCTCGGAGAGTGCGCCGTGAAATTCTTTAAAGTTTTCAATTCGCTCCGATGGTGCCGTAACCGGACCCACGTTTCGTTCATATTCTAAAAATCCTGTCGGTTTTCCCATTGCTCTCCTCCTCTATTTCCTTCCAACACTCGCGTAAAAGGCCTCAATTTGTGCCTCCTGTCTGCTCATCCCCTTCTCCTGAAACTGTGCGGAGAGCTGAATCAACTTTTTGTAATCACCCGGGATGATCTTTTTGAACTTGGGCAGATATTCCTCAAAATGTTCCAATACCAGTTTGCCCTTTTCGGAACCCGTATACGCCACATGCGCCTCTATCATGGTTTTTAATTCTTCCTGATCTAATCGATCCTCCACTTTTTCCATAAGAACCATCTCCTTGTTCAGGTTCTTATACAGGCAGCTTCCTTCATCCAGGACATAGACGATACCGCCGCTCATGCCGGCTGCAAAGTTCTTTCCGGTCGATCCGAGCACGACCACACGCCCCCCTGTCATATATTCACATCCGTGCTCACCGACACCCTCAACTACTGCCGTCACGCCGGAGTTACGAATACAAAAGCGCTCTCCCGCGATTCCCGCGATATACGCTTCTCCTCCTGTTGCGCCGTAGAGTGCAACGTTGCCTATAATAATATTTTCTGCCGGCACAAATTTTGCGTGCTCAGGTGCATACACCGCAAGTTTTCCGCCGGATAGCCCCTTCCCAAAATAGTCATTGCTATCCCCGCAGAGCGACAGTGTGAGCCCTCTCGGCAAAAATGCTCCGAAGCTCTGTCCGCCTGCACCTGTGCAGTTGACTGTGATCGTATCATCCGCGAGTCCTTCCGGATGCTTTCTCGTAATTTCTGCGCCAAGCAACGTTCCAAAAGTCCGATCTGTATTGCTAAGCCTCACACTGTATGTCTTTTTCACCCCCGCAGAAATGGCATCCTTTAAATCTTTTTTCTTAAGAAGCACTGCCTCATCCTTTGTCTGCTCCAGCTGGAAATCATAAGCGCACGCCGGATCAAAGACAGATATGTTCCTCTCCGCACCTGTTTTCTGTAAAATGCGGCTTAAATCTACTTTCGCCTCCTGCGCACTCAAGTTATCTTTTACCTTGAGAAGCTCTGTGCGTCCCACCATCTCATCCACGGTGCGCACACCAAGCTTCGCCATATATTCGCGGAGCTGCTGTGCGATGTATTCCATGAAATGAATCACGTACTCCGGTTTACCCGCAAAGCGCTTGCGGAGTTCTGGATTTTGTGTCGCAACTCCCACTGGGCAGGTATCTTTATCACAGACACGCATCATCACACAGCCAAGCGTCACCAGAGGAGCTGTCGCGAATCCAAATTCCTCCGCCCCCAAAAGAGCTGCGATTGCGACATCACGCCCGCTCATCAACTTTCCGTCCGTCTCTATCATCACGCGATTGCGCAGCCCGTTCTGCAAAAGTGTCTGGTGTGTCTCCGCGAGTCCCAGCTCCCACGGAAGTCCTGCATTGTGAATGGAGCTGATCGGCGCTGCGCCTGTACCACCGTCGTAGCCGGAGATTAAAATGACCTGTGCTCCCGCCTTCGCCACACCTGCAGCGACGGTTCCAACCCCCGCCTCCGAGACGAGCTTCACTGAGATTCGAGCATATTTATTTGCATTTTTTAAATCATAAATAAGCTGTGCCAAATCCTCAATTGAATAAATATCATGGTGCGGTGGCGGTGATATCAAACTCACCCCAGGTGTTGAGTGCCTTGTTTTTGCGACCCACGGGTAGACCTTCTTTGCTGGCAGATGACCTCCCTCACCCGGCTTTGCCCCCTGTGCCATCTTGATCTGAAGCTCTTTGGCACTCACGAGATAACGGCTTGTGACGCCGAAGCGCCCGCTGGCAATCTGCTTGATGG
>CAJLGN010000007.1 GCA_905206195.1 uncultured Roseburia sp. | reverse complement strand
CCAATGAGCACCTGATTCGGCGGTGCTGTCTGCGTTCCGATCGCGGTGCGGATAAAGTGCAGCACGATAATAATTCTCGTGTAGGACGTCATCATAATCAGAATCGAAGGCGCCAAAGCGATGATCGTTAGTACCAGCAGAGCCTTTAACGGCGTCGATGCAGCCCCCGTATCATTGTTGTACGAAATTGATAAGCCGTTCGTGTTATCATTTGTAGCGTCGGGTAACTCCCCTCCAAGCGGGTCAGTTAGATTCGTGGCCTGGCCATTATCTGTAGCTGCCGCATACACTCTGGTGTCCCCGACAGACAACACCAAAACAGCCGCAAATACAATCACAGCAAGTATCAGCGACAGCGCGCAATATGATTTTTTTAATCTTGTCATAATCTAATCCTGCTTTTTGGAGAACCGTTCCCTGATCTTCTCCAGCGTCTCCTGAAAAATTTCCTGCGCGCCTGTCGGCAACGAGGCCCCATGTCCCTGGAGGTGACTGCAGATCTCATCTGTGGTCAGTCCCATTTCATCCTCTGTCAGCTTTGCGAGCATAGCGACTTCATCCTTCCCAACTGCAATCACAAGGTAAACATCTCCAATTTTTAATATCTGTGCATACTTGCCACCCGCGATCCGAACTGTGTCAATCACTTGAAAACTCCGTCCGGACATCTGTGTTCTCTGAAATCCACCGATCCACTTTGTCGTGAAATATGTAATTACCAGGATGAACACAAATATGACAATCGCACCGATCAGCTGTATCAGGCTATCCAGCGAGGAACTGAGCAAAATCATGTCAGCCCACTACTTTTTTGACAGCTTCCAATACTCTCTCCGCCTGGAAAGGCTTCACAATAAAGTCTTTTGCTCCAGACTGGATCGCCTCGATTACCATCGCCTGCTGTCCCATTGCAGAACACATGATAATGTTGGCGCTGCTGTCAATCTCTCTGATTTTCTTCAACGCCTGAATTCCGTCCATATCGGGCATGGTGATGTCCATAAGAACCAGATCCGGCTTCGTCTCCGGATATTTCTCAACCGCCACCGCGCCGTTCTCAGCCTCCGCAACAATCTCATATCCATTCTTTGTCAGGATATCCTTAATCATCATTCTCATAAAAGCTGCGTCGTCGCAAATCATAATCTTTGCCATAACATTCTCTCCTGTTCATAAATGTTTTCTTTTTGATAAATTATTTCACTATTTCGGTAATACGTATACCATAGCTCTCCTCGATAATCACGACTTCACCCTTGGCAACGTATTTTCCGTTCACCAGAACATCGATTGGCTCTCCAGCGATACGATTTAATTCTATAATAGTTCCCGGGGTAAAATCAAGAATCTCTTTGATCGACTTGGATGTTCTTCCCAACTCAACGGTAACCTCAAGCGGTACATCCATAATCAAATCGATATTTTCCGGCCCATAACCCACCGGTATGTTTCCAGTAAATGCCTGGAACTGTGCTGGCTGCACATTGACCTGTTGACCATACATTTGTGACATATCCTGCGCTCCCATCATTTGTTGTCCCATCATCTGAGACTGCCCCATCATCTGAGACTGCCCCGTCATCATGGGTTCTCCCATATGCAGCTGCGCCGTCTGCGGCGCTGACATTTGCGGTGTCGACGGCTGTGGCGCTGCCGGCTGTGGCGCTGGCTGCGGGCTTTCCGCCGCATCTCCTGCAACCGAACTCGTATCGTCCGCCATATTGCGCGTCACACTCTCGCACATTTCCTTCGCGAAAGAAATCGGGTACAGCTGCATGATATTGCTGTCGACAAGATCTCCGATTTCCAGCCGAAATGAAATCTTTACAAACTCGTCGGCCAGAAACTCATCGATACTGCTCTCATCAATCGTCTGTTGCAAATCTATCAAATCCGCTTGCGGCGGGCTGATATCAATTACTTTGTTCAGCATGGATGACATCGAGGTAGAAGCTGATCCCATCATCTGGTTCATGGCCTCACTGATTGCACTCAGATGAAGCTCTCCAAGCTCAATATCTGTATTGGTTCCATCGCCACCCATCATGAGGTCTGTGATGACCTTCACGTCGTGCTCTTTCAAAACGAGGATGTTGCTGCCGTCCAGTCCTACCGTATATGCGATACGTATAAACACACAAGGCTTCTCATAGGCATCACAGATATCATTCCAATTTGCGTAGGAGACAACGGGGGTGGAAATATCGACCTTTCGGTTCACCAGAGAAAACAGTGTTGTCGCTGCAGTTCCCATGCTGATATTCGCAATCTCCCCGATCGTATCCTTCTCCTTATCGGATAATTCCTCACCAGTGTCCTCGGGGCTGTTCAGCAATGCATTGATTTCTTCTTGAGACATAACTCCATCCATAACTTACTGCTCCTCTCTAATGACCGATGTAATCCTTACTGCATAATCGTCGCCGGAAGCTCCCGGCAGAGCAGTAAACTTTTTGATATTTCCAACATATATGTCCAGCTCTTCGTCCACTTTGGTGTCCAGACGAATGATGTCCCCCATCTGTAACCCCAGAAAATCGTTGACCGATATCACACTGTTTCCGAGCACTGCCTTTAGGGGCATCGGCGCTCTCGATATCAGCATCTCTATCTTATCGAAATACTGCTGTTCATCTCTCTCCTGAAGACTTGAATACCACCACTTGGTATTCAGCTTGTCCATGACGCGCTCCAGTGTGAGATAAGGAAGGCAGATGTTGATCAACCCCTCGACATCCCCAATCTTGATATTCAGCGTAACCAGAGCGATCATCTCCGTCGGAGATATAATCTGCGCATACTGAGAGTTCGTCTCGATGCGCTCAAGGCGCGGTTCCAGCTCACATACACTCTCCCACGGCTCCGCCAGCAGATTGACACAAACATTGTAAATGCGCTCAATGATCAAAAGCTCAATCTCAGAAAACTCACGTGCCTTATCCAGCGGCGCCCCCGCACCTCCGAGCATGCGATCCAGAATCGTGTATCCGACATTCTCCGCAATCTCTATGATAATGTTTCCATTCAGCGGAGCAAAATTGACGATTCCAAGCAACACCGGATTCGACAGCGCGTTTGCGAACTCTGAATATGTAACCGCCTCGGAGTTCATGACCTCCACCTGAACATTTTTTCTCAAGTATACCGGCAGGTTCGTCGCCAACAATCTGCCATAATGCTCAAAAATAATCTCCAGTGTGCGCAAGTGCTCCTTTGAAAACTTCGCCGGGCGGGCAAAATCATAATTTTTGACCTGCTTCTCACTATTATCTTTTATTTCATCTACGTCCAGTTCACCGCTGCTAAGCGCCTTAAGCAAACTGTCGATCTCATTTTGAGATAAGACTTCACCCATTCTCTCTCACCACCTGACTACTTTTTCACCTGCTCTGTCGCTACGCTTGAGAAGTTAACACCCACTATGAAGTCTGTACCCCCAAACATATCCTGCATTTTCTTTAAGATGTCTGCTTTTATCATCTTGTAACCGTCCGCCTCGAACTCCTCGCGCGTGTACGACGTTACGATTGTATTGATCTCACTGCAAATGATGGTTTCTTTCTCAGCGAGTCCCTCCGCACCGCCGTAGGCCTTATAACCTTGGCTCTTTCTATTGAGAGACAGCCCCACGGAAAACACTGCGATATGCTTCTTGCCATCGCCCCCATCTGCCAGATTCACAGTAAAGCTGTTTGCGATATTGTACACCTCGATGTCCTCGATCGGCACGTTCAATCCTTCCTCGCCCTTTCCTGCCGCAAGCTCCAGATTAATTGCAGCGCACACCTGATCGATCAGCTGATTAGACTTCCTCGTCTGCGGAATAATCGTAAACGTAAGAATTGCAGTCAAGACCAGATTTACCAGTACCAGTGCCAAAATAATTACGGTTATCAGATTTTTCTTCATATGTTTACCTTCCCACTCATTTCAAGTCTGAGTTATAAGAATTATAGATTTTTATCTCAACGCGCCGATTTCTGGCTCTGCCTTCCGGCGTCGTATTGTCCGCAACCGGGACATATTCTCCTCTGCCCGAGGACTTGATAAGCGACGGCTGAAGCGCCGTGATCTCGCGCAGATAGTCAGCGACAGTCAGCGCTCGGTACATGGACAACACATTGTTATCCTCATACTTCGAGGATCGGATTGGAACGTTGTCTGTATGTCCCTCCACCTCGATGATATTCTGATCGTATGTCACGATAATCCTGCCGAGCTTATCGATCAGCGGATACGCCTCCATGCGAATCTCAGACTTTCCGGAATCAAAGAGCAGCGCCCCGTTCATATTAATCATAACATACTCGGCATTAAACTCCACCTCAACCTGATTTTGTATGCCGTACTTTGCAACCGCAGCCTCGATCTCCGCCGCCATCTGCTCAGATTCTGTCAGCGCCTGTTCTTTGTAGGCTTCAACGATGTCACTCTGCGATTCCGCCTCCACCTCCGCCTGCGTGTTCGCCATCTCATTATAGTAAATGTCAAACATTTCGAGTTGGCTGACACCGGAGGATATCATCTCACCGTCCCCGATGGACGCCCCACCATTCGGAAGAACACTGAACGTGCTCTGGAGGGAGGCAATCACCTTCTCAAACTTTTCCGCGTCGACAGACGACATGGAAAACAACATAACGAAGAAGCAAAGCAGCAGATTCATCAGATCAGCGAACGTATTCATCCACGCCGGAGCTTTTTTCGGTTCATCTGGCCTTTTTTTTCTCGCCACTATTCTTCACCTCCGACTTCCCCTTCGCGCACATCGTTGCGCGCAGAAGGAGCCAGGAATGACTTCAACTTTTCTTCTATGACACGTGGATTCTCACCTGCCTGAATGGACAGGATACCCTCCACTGTAATTTCCTTCATCATCATCTCCAAGGCATTGTTGACCGACAGCTTGGAAGCAACTGGTATACACAGCCAGTTGGCGATCAGAGATCCGTACAGCGTCGTCACGAGCGCCACCGCCATCTTCGGCCCGATACTCGACGGATTGTTCATCTCCTGAAGCATCAGAATCAGTCCGATCAGCGTACCGATCATACCCCATGCAGGGCCCAGCTCTCCCCATCTCTCCCACACACCGATCGCTTTCTTGTGGCGATCCTCGATACAAGAAAGATCGGTCTCCATAATTCCGCGCACCAATTCAGGATCGGTCCCATCAACGACGAGCAGAATTCCTTTTTTCAGAAATTCATCCTCAATACCGTTCGCCGCCTCCTCAAGCGCGAGCAATCCCTCTTTTCTCGCAGTGTTCGACAGATCGATAATATGCTGTATCACCTGCCCTGGGTCCATCACCTCATTCTTAAAAATAAGTCGGATTCCCTTTATACCACCGATAAATTCCTGCATCTTAAATGCACCCATAGTTCCGGCGATCGATCCGCCGAACGTGATAATAAATGAGGCAAAATCCCACATATTATAAAGACCGGCAACCCCACCACTGGAGATAACACCGTAAACAAACATTACTACACCGAGCAGCATCCCTGCTAAAGAAGCTATATCCAATTTCTTCCACCTACCATCCTTGAAGTTATAGTATTTCTTTGTACGATCTTACTAAATTTTAGACTACTTGTCTACTTGTTTTAACAAAATTGTATCTTTTGTCCTATTTATTTACAACAATTAAATGCATTTCCAAATGTGTGACTTTTGACGAAAAAACCGTGTGACCCGCATCTTCCACCTTGTAAAAAATGTAGATCACACGGTTAGTATACCATATATAGTATAATGTGTGAATACATTTTACTATATATCTTCTATTTTTTGCTAAACCTTTACAAAAAGTGCGAAATTAGCGCTTCAGATTTACCAGCTCCTCCAAAAGGGTGTCGGATGTTGTAATGACACGGGAGTTTGCCTGGAAACCGCGCTGTGTCGTGATCATCTGTGTGAACTCCGCAGAGAGATCCACGTTCGACATCTCCAGCTCACCGGAAGACATCTTGCTTCCGTCCGCTGTGACCTCGACTCCAATGCCGTCAAACTCGCCGGAGTTTAACGTCGTAGCGTAACAGTTGTCCCCCACTTTCTCAAGACCTGAAGCATTCGCGAACTGTGCCACCGCCATCTGGCCAAGTATAGTGTTGTTTCCGTTGTCGTAAGTACCGAAAATCCTACCGTTATTGTCGACGGAGAGACCGATCAGAGCTCCCATCTTCTTGCCCTTTCCGGTTGTGCCGTCCAGACCGCCCGAGGTCATCACCAGCGTGGACTTACCTCCGTTGTTGGAGTTCTTGGAGGTTGAGAAGTCGATCAGAATATTCTCAAAGTTTCCATTCGCGGAAAGCTTAAGCCCAGAGGTTCCAAGATTTAAGCTAACTTCATTGACTCCGTTGCCGTTGATTCCTACAAATGAGCCATCTGCTGGAGAAAAGTCAAGATTATAGCTGACCACCTGATTTGTCACTGTCACATTCGCTCTGCCAGCTTGAGTCATTGCCGCTTTGCCGAGCAAGATACGATTCATCATATCCGGGGAAATTCCATACATATCCGAAACTTTATAAGTCGTTGCTACTCCAGTATTAGGATCTGTATAAGTATAAGTATCTTCACCTGTAGGGAGCGCTGCGCCCTGCACCAACGGAGTTGCTGGATCCCTTTTAAGATATAACTGACCATTCTTCGCTACAAACTGGTCATTAAGAGTATGGGTTGATACTTCATCGCGCGCCATACCAAACAAAGCAGTCAAATCTGCTGTGGGTGTCGTGGCCTCAGAGATAATCGCATTCCCATCCTGATCCAAGATGCTGTCAAGAGCCACCGTAAATCTGCCATCCTGGTCAGTCGCCTTGATCGCAAAACGCGCGGTGTACTGATATCCCTGCTTATCGTAGAAGGAAAGGTTCTTGATCAGTCCCATATCGCTCTTCACATCCGGATCATTTTTGTCGAGGATTCCCCCAGTCACTGCATTGGTGGTCGCCTCCGCCGGGCTTGTCAGGTTCTCAGTCCGCATGACACGAAGCGGTGACACCGTGTCCTTTACAATATTTCCGGTATCCGGATTCACCTGCCATCCCATCACCATATATCCGGTGGATGTCATACACAGGTTACCAGCGCCATCCACGTAGAAAGAGCCTGATCTGGTGAAAAGATTCTCCGAACCATTGTTCACGACGAAGAAGTTTGTGGTGGAACTGTCCGAGAGACGGATATCGAACGGTCTTCCGGTCGTCTCAGCCGCTCCCGATGTCGTGATACTCAGATTGGTCGCCCCGAAGGTAACGCCAAGACCGATCTGCTTGGGGTTCACACCACCGGTGTTGTTCGCCACATTGGCCGCAGATGCCCCGGCTGTGGTTTGGTATAAGATATCCTGGAATGTAACCGAGGATGATTTGAATGCTACCGTATTTACGTTGGCGATATTGTTACCAATAACGTCCATCTTTGTCTGATGTGTCTTAAGCCCAGACACAGCAGCGAACATTGATCTCATCATAATAAAATGACCTCCTAAATTCTTTTGCGCTGCTCCTCCCATCTGTCAGTCAGGGAGTCTTTGCCTCCAAAAAAGGTCCGGCTATACAATCACAGCACCGTCAATATTGGTATAAATGTTGTCCCCAGATTCACTCTGATCCATGGCAGTCACCACGGTCTTATTCGGGACATTTACGATGAATGCCAGCGAATCGAGAATCACGAGGGATTCCTGAATGCCTTTTTCATCTGCTTTCCTCACACCGGACTCCAACCGCTCGCTCTGCTCTTCCGACAGATTGATATGGCGATCCATAAGACGTCCCTGTGCGTGCTTGGAAAACTTAAGTTCAGAGCTGCCAGTAACCTCCTGCTTCTGCTTTAATATCTCCTCAAAGGAAATACTGCTCTCACCGACGCGCGCTTCCGTGCTTTTCCGGTTCAGATACTGGTCAGTCACCTGCTCGATTGAAACAAAACGGTTCCTGATCTCATTCATGACCGTATCTCCTTTCACTTAAGCGCCTGCGTTTCCAGCATCACTTCCGTCTCCTGCACCGGCGAGCTCAGCAATCTTCTTCTCAAGCTCCTGGAGCTTCTCGTAGGAATCCTTGCTGATAAATGTCTTCTCAGAGTCGGAAAGCTCGTCGTATGACTTGCGCAGCGCTTCCACCGCCTCTTTGTCTGAAGCTGTGATCTTATCGACAGCCGGCAGCTTCGAAAGATCGGAATCAAATACCAGACTCTTCATCGTACCCGCAAGCTTTGTAAAAGCCTTGTAGGTGTCCTGATCAATGTGGGACTGCTGATAAGAGTTGAGACCATTGTACAACTCAATCAACTTCTCGATGTCCTTCTGGAATGCCAGGGTCAGTTCATCCGCCCCCGGAAGCCTGGACAAAGATGCCTTGAATGTCTCGGCGATCGAAACTGCCTCCATATACTCAGTGTCCGCCACCTGATAGATATCACTCAAAGAATAGCGGTTTCCGTTGATGTAGAGGTACTGCTTGTTGTCCTCATACTGTACATAGTCGACGAAGCCCGCCGTCGCGGTCGTTTCTCCCGTCGTCGCAGAAGTTGACTTTACAATAACATACTTGCCTACCAGATCGTTCGCCTTGCTGCTCTCCACACTATTTTGCATGTTGAGCATGGCTTCCATCTGTGAGAATGTCGCCAACTGTGCCACATACTCGGTGTTGCTTGTCGGTTCCAGCGGATCCTGATACTGCATCTCCGCGCAAAGCAACTGTAAAAACTGGTCATATCCAAGATCATTGCCGCTGGCCTTCACCTCCTCTTTCGAGGAATCATTCACAACCTTTCCATTTTCTATGGGTGCTACTAATGCCATTCTTTTCTCCTTTCTCATACTTTAATCTCTAAGCTGTAAAATCGACAGAATTCCCCTGCTCCGCCATCATCTGAGCGACCAGAGCCTCCTCCTCCGTCATGATGCCGCCAAGCTCCGCAAGATCGTCCAGCCTCAGACGCCTGGTCTGCTTGGATGCTTTTTCATGCTCCTGTGCCTGACGCTCTTCCTGCTTCGCGTTCTGCTCCAGGTTCCTCTCAAACTCGTGGCTGCCCACTGTAACTTCCACGGCCTCCACCTTGACTCCCGCCTGATCGAGACTCTGTCTCAAATCTACAATCTGACTCTCAAGTGCTTCCTTGACCAATTCGTTCTGTGCTGTAATGCGCGCAGAAACAATACCGTCCTTGGACGTGATCTCCAGAAAAATCTTGCCTAAATTCTGCGGGTTCAGCTGCATTTCCATCGTCGTTGCGCGATTTGTGATTGTCACTCTGGAATACTCTGTAATCTGCCTTATGATATCAGCGACATCCATCTGTGCCCCAAAACCGCCTGCAGTCTCTGTCTGCGGTGTATATCCGGTCTCCGCTATGCTCTGATTGAAAATCATCGCCTCACCGTGTCCGGTCTGCGAGTTTGCATTTTTAAATGTGCTGTCTCCCGACGCCTGATCATTTTTGCCATCTTTTGCGCTGAAAGTCTCCTCTGTGGTCAAAGCAACCTCAACATCTTTCTCCACTGCTGTCAGATCCTCCGGATTGTCTTCCGCCACGACAGCTTTCTTCCCAGACTCCTCTGCGGTGTCTGAAACAATCTCCGGTCCCACCGTAGATTCCACATCCTGCACATCCGCGCTCACTGTCTCTACAGCCTGTGCGGGTGCCTTCTCCTCCGTCACTTCCGTTCCAGTGGACTCTGCGCTCCGCATTTCCTCAATCATTCGTGCCAGCTCCTCCGGTGAGATTCCAAGCTCCTTTAAAAGCTCCTCCCCGCATTTGCCAACCTCCTGCATCACCGCCATAAAGCTGCCGTCAAAGAGCATCGTACTCACGTCCTCCGCTCCGGTCAGCTCTGCCACAAGCGCTGCCAACTGATTTGGATGCAACAACTCTGCAAACGTCAGTCCCAATGTCTCCATCGCTTCCCCGATCTGCGCATCCGTCACGCCAAGCTCCTCCTTTAGGACTTCCCGGACGTCATCTGCGAACTTCTCCAGCTTTCCTGCGATCTTATCATCCGTCCGCAAGTCGGCCTTCGGCTGCTCCTTAATTCCAGAATCGCGATACTGATATTTGTCATAATCGCTTCCCAAAGCAGTGATCTGTCCCATCTTTGGCGCAGCATTTCCGCCCGGCATCTGACTTCCAGCGGACAGGTAATTCCCCATCGTCATCTGACTCATCAGTTCACCAAAAGCTATGCGAACATCTTCATCTGCGACCTTGCCCTTGTCAGCAACCTGCGCCGGTGCAAAAAATTTGCCAACGCTGCTGATGTTTGAACTTCCCATTCCTATCTCCTCCTTTCTTATAGCTGCAAAGCAGCCTACTGTTGAAGGGTTGTCCTTCTCTATTCTGAAGGCTCCAGAATCGCCGTCACCTTAGCTGCAGTGCTGGGATTCATTTTGCCAAGAATATTCGCTCTGGACTGCGCGTCCATATTCTCAAGTATCTGTGCCACAAGCTGCAAGTCATCTGTCATCGTGTCAAACATCGCCGCCGCTTCCTTCGGCTTCATGGAAGCGTAAGTCTTTACATATTCCTTCACCTTATCATCCACCGCGATCTGTCCTACAACCTGGCGGTAAAGCATCTCCGCGTTCGCGGGATCAATGCTCTCGTAAAACGTCTTGTACGCCTCTATATCTGGTGCAGAATCTGAAAAGACGACATCCTGATAAAATCTCATCTTTTCATCCTCGAAATTCGCTTCCTCCTGTCTGTATCGGGCGAGCTCAGCCGACTGTCCCTCCAGCTGCGTGATATACTCCGCATCTGCAGTGGACGCATTCTGCGCCTCCGCAAGCTGAATCTCCAGCTGCTTGATGCGCTCCACCGCCTCCTCCATTGAGGCGAACGCATAAGCGCTGTCCTCCGTGGACATCACCTCCGTGACAGTGTCCGGGAGAATCCGGTTCACATACGGCACATCCTTGAGCATCGGTCCAAGTACTGTGGAACCAAAACCGCCAACATCCCACTTGATCAACAGGCCAATGATCGCAAGCCAGATCAGAATGATAATGAGGGTCACAAAAAAAACTGCGATCTTGCCGCCTACCGAACTCTCCTCATCCAGATCGAGTTCCTCGCGCTCCGCTTTTGTCTTTTTCTTCTCCCTCTTCTTGCGTGCCTTTTCCGCTTTCTTCGCAGCCTTTTTATCGAAAACTTCTTCGTTCTCTCCTGCCATCGTAAACCTCCAAAATTAACTGTCATGATACGCATAGCTGACAAGCTCGTCTATCTCCTTGCCTTCCGCTCGCTCCAGCTCTTGCCTGAACGCATCAAAAGCCTTCTCCCGCAGCTTCTCGTGAGTCTTCCGCTCCACCATCACCTGATTTAGCTCTGCCCTACGAAACTCCACGTTCTTCTCAGCAGCATGCACGTTCATCATCTGCGCGCGCTGCATGTTCTTCATCACGTCGATCGCCCGCCTGCAATCCTTGATATCCTGCAGATTCAGAGCGCCTTACATCAACTCCCGCGCGCGGCGCTCATACCCAGCTCTCCGCAGCAGAATCTCCTGAAGCTTCTCCTGCTCCTCCGCAAGCTTTCGGTTCGCCATTGCATAGGCGATCTTCGCCTGATTTTCCATCTTTACCTTGATGTCCAAAATGTTCTGCATCCGGTAAGTAAACTTTGCCATACCATCATGCCCTTCCTCTTTGGTCTCTAATTCTCAAACAAACCTCTCAGAAGTTCTATCTCTTCCTCAAATTGAAACTTTTCGTCCGTTCTCTGCATCAAGAACTGATTCACCGCCTGAATCTTTTGCACCGCGTAATCGATCTCCCGGTTTGAACCGCTCTTGTACGCGCCGATATTGATCAGATCCTCCGCCTCGCTGTAGGTCGCAAGCACATTTTTCAGCTTGCCCGCGAGCTCCTTGTGCTCACCCGTCGCAATAGAACTCATAACACGGGAAATACTCTGCAAAATATCGATCGCCGGGTAATGGTTCTTGTGCCCGAGCTTTCGGGAGAGCATGATATGTCCGTCCAAAATACTGCGCGCGGTGTCCGTGATCGGTTCATTGAAATCATCGCCGTCCACCAGCACGGTGTAGAGTCCGGTGATTGAGCCCGCCGAAGACGTCCCCGCGCGCTCCAAAAGCTTTGGCATCTCAGAGTACACACTCGGCGGATAGCCCCTGGTGACAGGAGGCTCGCCAGATGCAAGTCCAATCTCTCTCTGCGCCATAGAAAAACGGGTGAGGGAGTCCATCATCAAAAGTACATCCTTCCCCTGATCCCTGAAATATTCCGCGATTGCCGTCGCCGTCTTCGCCGCCTTATTGCGGATGAGCGCCGGCTTATCCGAGGTCGCCACCACGACCACGGAGCGCTTCATACCTTCCTCCCCGAGATCCCGCTCGACGAACTCACGCACCTCGCGCCCCCGCTCTCCGATCAGAGCGATCACATTGATGTCCGCTCTGGTATTTCGAGCGAACATGCCAAGAAGCGTACTTTTTCCGACGCCGGATCCGGCAAAGATACCGATGCGCTGCCCCTTGCCGACGGTGATCAGCCCATCCACAGCCTTCACGCCAAGCGGAAGCACCTCATCGATAATCTTCCGGCTCATGGGATCTGGAGGCGGCGCCTCGACCGGATATTCCCTGCCGACTGCAATCGCACTTCCATCAGTGATTCTTCCGATGCCGTCCAGCGTGTGCCCGAGCAGTCCCTCTCCGACCATCACCGACAGTGGGTGGCCGGTGTTCTCCACCGTACGCCCCACACCGATGCCCTCGACACTCTCAAATGGCATCAAGAGCAGGCGCTTATCGCGAAACCCGACCACCTCCGCCATCACAGACACACCGTTTTCTCTGTCGATGACAATCCGGCACAGATCATTTAGCTTCGCCTCCGGTCCTACCGACTCGATGGTGAGTCCCACGATCTTTACCACTTTTCCCAGCTGGGTGTAATATGTTTTTTCTCCAAGTTGCAGATATTTCTCAAATTCGTGTGCCATATCGCTCCACCCTTACGAACATAATGACCGGATATCCTTGATCAGATTCCCAAGCTGCGTGTCCGGCCCACAGTCAAACACTCCCGAATCCGCCTCTATGACACATGCATTTCCATCCAACGCCGGATCTGCCTGAATCTCGATCTCCGCACCGCATCCAATCTTCTCCAGAATCTCTCCCTTATGCTCCTGCAAAAAGAGGCTGTTCTCCGGTGTCGTTTTGATGCGGAACTTTTTTTCTCCTTCAATATGCAGCATTGCATCCTCGACCAGGTGCATCAAGATATCTTTTTTATCATCGAACTGAATGTGGAACACCCGATTAAACACTGTGATGATGGCATCCACAAGATTCTGCTCCATATCTCTCCGCTTCTCCTCGTAGTCGCACGCAAGCTCGGCAGATCTTTTTTCGTAGGATTCGCGGAGTCCAGACTCAAGCTCCTCAAGCTTTTGTCTGGCCTTCGCCTCCCCATCCTGATAGCCCTGGTTTCTGGCTGTCTCCTGCACATCATCCGCCTCTTCCCGCGCTCGCGCCACAAGTTCCTGCGCCTGTGCATGCGCCTCCTGGAGAATGCGCTCCGCCTCTTCCTTCGCTTTTTCAAGGTGATCAATCTCCGGCTGCGCTTTGATCACGTTGCCCGCAGCTTCCGCCAAAAGCCCCTCCGCGAACTCCTCTCCGCTCGCCTCACCGCCGGCAGAGCGCTCCGCCAAAATACGATATGCACTTTTCTCAAGGCATTCCGCCAGAACGGCATCCGAGTTGATCACGCGCGCATTGTTGCGCTCCGCGTTGACAAACCACTGTTTATAAAGATTAGACAACTATCTCGTCACCTCCACCTCTGGAGATCACAATCTCACCTGCATCTTCCAGTTTACGAATCACACTCACAATCTTCTGCTGTGCTTCCTCGACATCCTTCATTCGAACTGGTCCCATGAACTCCATATCTTCCTTGATCATGGCAGCAAGACGCTTGGACAGGTTCTTGAAAACAACATTTTGAACTTCCTCGTTCGCCGCCTTGAGCGCAACGCCCAGATCTCCATTGTCCACATCTCTGAGAACCCGCTGAATCGCGCGGTCATCCAGCAAGAGAATATCCTCGAATACAAACATCTTCTTGCGGATCTCGTCTGCGAGCTCCGGCTCTTCGATCTCGAGAGATTCCATAATATGCTTCTCTGTCGAGCGGTCCACAGTATTTAAGATATTTACAATTGCATCGACACCACCGACAATCGTGTAGTCCTGATTTACCAAAGATGACAGCTTTCTCTCGAGCACTCTCTCCACCTCTTTGATCACATCCGGTGATGTACGATCCATCATCGCGATACGTTTCGCAACGTCC
>CAJLGN010000006.1 GCA_905206195.1 uncultured Roseburia sp. | reverse complement strand
TTCCTCCAAACAAAAGCACCAGTCGCAGCAGCTGCAGCATGGAGGCTGCTGCCCCAGCCACATAGGTGAGCGCCGCAGCGCGCAGCACCTTCCTCGTGTAGGGAAGCTCACTGTCACTCAAAATCCCCTGCTGTCCCAGCGCGCGCAGTGCGCGGGAGGACGCATTGAACTCCACCGGGAGCGTCACGATCTGGAAAAGCACCGCCATGGAAAAACAAATAATACCCAGATTGATCAGCCCAGCCCCCGTATTTCTCGTGAAGAGCATGCCGATGATGATCAACGGCCAGGCAATTGTGGATCCGATATTTGCCACTGGAACGATCGCTGTGCGCAATGTCAGCGGCAGATAGCTCTGCTGGTGCTGAATGGCATGCCCGCACTCGTGCGCCGCCACGCCGATTGCCGCCACAGACGAGGATGCGTAAACTGCGTCGGACAGGCACACAGCCTTGCTGGCAGGATCGTAGTGATCTGTCAGCTCCCCCGACACATTCGTGATGGTCACATCGTGAATGCCCGCTGCATTCAAAATCCGCGCAGCTGCCTCCGCCCCTGTGATACCCGCCATGCAGCGGTAATGCTTGTACTTGCGAAACACCATCTTGACCCTCGCAGACGCGACAATGCAGAGTATCGCCCCAAGCATCACCAGTATATAGGTCGGATCAAATCTGTAATAATAAAATGAATATGGCATACCAAACCATCCTTTCTACCATTCTATCCACGTTTGAAACAAGTTCCTTCTTCGACTGTGCAACCGTTCAAAAAAGCCTCGACCGCCATGCGCTTTTTCCCTTGCAACTGCAACTCGGAAATCTCCAAAAGTCCGTCTCCGGTCTGCACAAAAAACCGCTCCCGCTCCACTTTCACGATGCAGCCAGGCGCCGCCTGCGACTCGCCAAAAACCGCTTTTGCCTTCCAGATCTTTAAGGTTTTATCAAAAAATCGAGTGTAGGCGCTCGGCCACGGATTCAGCCCCCGAATCAGGCACTCAATACTCCTCGCATCCTTTGTCCAGTCGATGCTCCCAAGCTCCTTTTGAATCTTTGCCGTGTGAGTCGCCTGCGATGAATCCTGCGGCGTGTACACAGCGGTTCCATCCTCGATCGCCGCCATCGTCTCCACACAGAGCTTTGCCCCCACCTCAGCCAGGCGGTCAAAGAGACTTCCGCCCGTCTCGTCCTCCGCGAGAACAATCTCCCGCTTCAGAATCATATCCCCGGTATCCAGCCCCTCATCCATGCGCATTGTCGTGACTCCGGTCACCGCCTCCCCGTCGATGACAGCCCACTGAATGGGCGCTGCACCGCGGTACTTTGGGAGCAGCGAAGCGTGCACATTCACACATCCATAGCGCGGTATATCAAGAATGGCTTTCGGGATAATCTGCCCAAAAGCTTCGACGATGATGATATCCGGCTGATACCCTCTCAGATATTCGATGCACGCTGGATCTCTCACTTTCTCCGGCTGATACACCTCAATGCTGTGCGCGATGGCACAGGCTTTTACCGGGGTGTACCGAAGCGCCTTGCTCCGCCCCACCGCCTTGTCCGGCTGTGACACCACAAGCGCGACCTCATGCCCCGCCGCTATGATCTCCTCGAGTGTTCCAACCGCGAAATCCGGCGTTCCCATAAATATAACCCGCATAAATTACCTCCATATCGATCCAGAAAAAGGCTTAATCCTCCGCCTCCTGCTCGTAATTGACATCGTGGATAGCTCCCTCCACCAGCTCCGTGTACATATGCCCATCCAGATGATCCAGCTCGTGGCAGATGGCGCGCGCCAGGAGTTCTGTCCCCTCAATCTCAAATTCTTCCATATTCTCATTGAACGCTCGCGCCTTGACATAATTGGGTCTGGTGACAGTCCCCGCCTTCCCTGGAAGGCTTAAGCATCCCTCATCCCCGGTCTGCTCCCCGGATGCCTCCAGAATCACCGGATTGATCATCACCATGGGCCCCTCTCCCACATCGATGACCACGATCCTCTTTAGCACGCCGACCTGCGGTCCCGCGAGACCGACGCCGTTCGCCTCGTACATCGTGTCGATCATATCTGCCGCAAGTTCTTTGATCTTCGGTGTAATCTCAGAAATCTCCCTGCATTTTTTGGTCAATACAGGATCCCCCTGTACTCTGATTGTCCTAAGTGCCATTTCATCCTCCATTCTGCGTCAGAAACCACCTGCCGGGTTAAAATCAAACTGGATGACCACATCCTTGTAATCTTTATTGTCCCGGACAAACACCTCCGCCATATCCTTTATTTTTACCAGTGTGCCGTAATTTTTTGTCTTTAAATAAATTACTTTTTTATAAACATCATTCACCTTCGCGACAGACGCGTCGGCGGGACCAATCCGATAGACCTTCTCATCGGACATCCCCCCCACCATGACGTCAATCTGCTCCGCGAGACCGCGCGCGCCCTCAGCCGCTTGCTCCGGGGCACGTGAGGCGCACAGGATGACCAGAAGATTCCCCACAGGAGGGTAGAACAGCATCTGCCGAAACTCGATCTCCCGCTCATAAAACGCATCATAATCCTGCTCTCTGGCCGTGGCGACCGTATAATGTTCCGGATCGTAGGTCTGGATGACCACCTCCCCGGGAAGATCCCCCCTCCCCGCTCTGCCTGCCGCCTGCGTCAACAGCTGAAAGGTCCGCTCCGCCGCGTGGTAGTCGGCAACGTGCAGTGACAAATCCGCCGCGAGCACTCCCACCAGCGTCACGTGGGGAAAATCGTGCCCTTTTACAATCATCTGCGTGCCGATCAAAATATCCGCCTCCCGGTTTGCAAACCGGGATAATATCTGCTCGTAGCTCTCCTTGCTCCTCGTCGTATCCATGTCCATCCGAAGAACCCGCGCCTGCGGAAAACGCTCCCGCACAACCATCTCGATCTTCTCCGTTCCCGCCCTAAATCCGCTGATATACCTCGAACCGCAGGCCGGGCATTCCGTTGGCTGCGGCTCCTCATGTCCGCAATAGTGGCAGATCATCCGCCCTCCTGTATGCTGACTCAAAGAAACATCGCAATGCGGACATTTTAACACATGTCCACAGGCTCTGCAAGAGACAAACCCTGCCATGCCACGGCGGTTTAAAAAGAGCATCATCTGCTGCCCCTTTCTCAGGCGGTCCTCCATCAACTCTGTGAGACGCGCACTTAATATCGAGCGGTTTCCCATCCTAAGCTCCTCGCGAAGATCCACAACCTCGCACGCCGCGAGCGCCGTCTCCCGCGCCCGGCGATTCATGATGAGAAGCTCATACTCCCCTGCCTTCGCCCTGTAAAAGCTTTCGACAGACGGGGTCGCAGATCCCAAAATGACGCTCGCATCCGTCATCCTCGCTCTGGCGATCGCCGTCTCCCGCGCATGATAGCGCGGGACTGTCTCACTCTTATAAGAAGCCTCGTGCTCCTCGTCGATAATGATCAATCCAAGACTTAAAAATGGGGTAAAAAGTGCAGAGCGCGGTCCGATCATGATGTCGATCTCCCCGTTTTTTGCACGGACAAACTGGTCGTAGCGCTCCCCCGGAGACATTCTCGAATTTAAGATCGAGACGCGATCCCCGAACCGGTTATAAAACCGCATCACAGTCTGATAGGTCAGCGCAATCTCCGGAATCAGCACAATCGCCTGCCTTTTCTGTGCAGTGACATGCGCGATCAACTCCATATACACCTCTGTCTTGCCGCTCCCGGTGACCCCCTTTAACAGATAGGTCTTTTTCACTCCCGCATCGTAATCGGAAAGCACTCGCTCAACCACCCGGCTCTGCTCCTCATTTAAGGTCCGCACATAATCTTTCTGCTCGTAATGCCCGACCGGATTGCGGTATGCCGTCTCCCGAATAACCTTTAAAATTCCCTGCGCCTCCATGGCGTTCATCACCCTGCCAGTGACGCCCAGCTTTCCGGTGATCACGCTCCAGTCCAGCTCCCTCTGTTCGATCAGCGCTGCAAGAAGCCTCGCCCGCGCCGTGTTTTTTTTTCGCTCATACTCTGCCAACTGATTCTTCGCTTCCACGGGATGGAGCGCCAGCCTCACTCTTTTTTTCTCGAGGCTCTTTCTCTTTTCCCGGATGGGAATGACCGTCTTTAAGGCATGGTTCATTGTCCCCCCGTAATTTTGCCGCATCCATCCAGCCAGCGCGATCAGATGAGATTCGATGGGAATGCTCTCCCGCACGATATCGGCGATGTCTTTTATCTTCTCCACATCGTAGTCCACCGCGTCCGTCAACTCCACCACGTAGCCTGTGATGTGCCGACTCCCAAACGGAATATAGACCTGTATGCCGATGATCACCTCATCCTTTAACCGCTCCGGGATCCGGTAGTCGAATGTCTTATCCAGTTTTTCCTGTGAAATATCAACAATGACTCGCGCGTACTCCGCCATCTTCCCACCTTCCTGTCCACTGCGCGACCAGAACCGCGCTTTGGCTGACCCGTGAACGATTTCTTTTCTTTCATTATTTTACTCCGCCGGGCTGCGCTCCCGCCCCAGGCTCCTTATCTTGGACCTCGCACGCGGCGGAGATCAGGTCATACTCACTCATCGGATATTTTACCCCGCGGATCTCCTGATATCCCTCATGGCCCTTTCCAGCCAGAACAATGATATCTCCCTCTCTCGCCTGCGCGATGGCGTAGCGCACGGCTTCCCCGCGGTCTGCGATCCGCACATACGCGCCCCCGGTTCCCTTGATTCCCGCCTCAATATCATCCAAAATCGCCTCGGGTTCCTCCCATCTGGGGTTGTCGGAGGTGAGCACTGCAAGATCGGCAAGATGGCCTGCCGTCTCCCCCATCCGCCCACGCCGCAGGTGGGAACGGGTTCCCCCGCAACCAAACACCACGACAAGGCGCTTGGGACGAAACTCCCGCAGCGTCTCGAGCAAGTTCTTAAGGCTCATCTCGTTGTGTGCATAATCCAGCAACAACACATACTGCCCCGATGGACTGACATTCTCGCACCGCCCCGGAATTTTCGCCATGGCAAGTCCCCTTCGCACTGCAGCGGCCCCCGCCTTAAAATGTGCCGCTACAGAGACCGCCGCCAGCGCATTGTAGACATTAAACTCGCCGGGCAGTTCCATGGAAAGCGGCAGAATCCACCTTCCGTCCGTCGCCACAAACCGACATGACAACTGCCCACGCTCCATAGAAAAAACGATCCCAGACGCCATTCTATCGGAGGGATACCGGATGGAAAAAGTCTCCACCGGGCAGGTATGTCCGCTCACGATCCTGTCAAAATGCCCGTCATCCCGATTTGCAATTCCAACTCTACACTGGGAAAAAAGTCTGCTCTTACAGTGCAAATACTCCGCGAAAGAAGCGTGCTCGCCCTCTCCGATATGATCCGGCTCGATGTTCAAAAACACGCCGATGTCATACTGTATCCCCTCCACCCGCTGCATCTTGATTCCCTGGGAGGACACCTCCATCACACAACAGTCACACCCATTCTCCACCATCTCGCTGAGACAGCGCTGCAATTCATACGCCTCCGGTGTGGTATGTACAGCAGAAATCTCCTCCCTGCCATTATAAATCGATACTGTCCCAATCCAGCCTGGACGAAAGCCGGCTGCCCGCAGGATGGACACAGTCAGAAATGCCGTTGTCGTCTTGCCCTTCGTCCCGGTGATTCCCACCATCTTAAGTTTCCTTGCAGGATAATCAAAAAACGCTGCCGAGAGCTGCGCGAGCGCCGCCCTCGTATCCGCGACAAAAAGCACCGTCGTCCCCCATTTGCCGGTCATCTCCGAGGCGCGGATACAGGAGTGCTCTGTGTACAAAAGACAGTCTCCCCCTGCAAATACCACGCTTCCCATCTCAAGCACCACCACGACAGCCCCCCGCTGGAGAGCGTCCGGCAGATAATCATGCCCATCCGTCTGGAACCCTTTTAAGCAAACAAACAGGGAGCCCTCTCTCACTTTTCCGGAATGGTAACAGATATCCGTCACCTCCCGCGTCTGGCTTCCCTGCACGCTTTCATATGTAATATGTGATAGCAATCGCTCTAGCTGCATCCTGCCCCTATGTCGAATATGCTTTTTTTATTATATGCCAGATGATGTCGATTTACAAGTTATCCCGCTTTTATTTAAGGAATTTTTCAGAAAAAATCAGGGCATACTGACAGTATCAAATTTTGCGCAGCACACAAAAAGCTATGACATACATCGCGCCTGGGATGGCAAGAAAGGTTGAAAAAAATGAACATCGGACGAAATTTTTTTATCTGCGGATTGACTGGATGGTGCATGGAGATCCTCTTCACCTCCGCCGGTTCCCTGCTGCGGCGAGACGGACGCCTGATCGGGCAGACCTCCGTGTGGATGTTTCCCATCTACGGGATGGCGGCTTGCATCCGCCCCGTCTACCGGGTTATCCGTGGTCTTCCCGCTCTTCTGCGCGGCGCAGTCTACTCCGTGGGCATCTTCTCCTGCGAATATCTCACTGGAACGCTCCTAAAAAAACACCATATGTGCCCCTGGGATTACAGCGGCGCGAAAGCGAACATCGACGGCGTCATCCGCCTGGACTACGCGCCGTTTTGGATGGCGGCAGGGCTCTTGTTTGAGCGAATTCTTATGCGGTCAGACCCCCAAAAATAGAGGGCGCCCAGCACCCTCTTTTCTTCCACCTTCTCCCATTTCACGCCGGGATATCTTTCACGGACAGTCCCTGCTCTCCTTCGCGCGCTGAATTGGGATCTGCTTTTCCCCGCGCAGCAGCGTAAGCAAAAAATGTCTGAAAACACTTTCTTTTGCCTGTAATATAGCGCAAACACAACATTTTTTGTGAATTCGCGTGTAAATATTTTTACCCTTGAATTTGCCCTATGATTATTATATGATAGTAAAAATGTCTGCGGACATAGATTGTTTTTCTAATGAATCAGGTTTTGTTTATAAGGAGGATTAATATGCGTCATTTAATGAGCCCATTGGACTTCTCCGTCGATGAATTGGACAGGCTTTTGGACCTCGCCGATGATATCGAGAAGTACCCTGCCAAGTATGCACACGCATGTGACGGCAAAAAGCTCGCAACCTGTTTTTACGAGCCGAGCACTCGCACAAGACTCAGCTTCGAGGCCGCCATGTTAAATCTGGGCGGTTCCATCTTAGGCTTCTCCAGCGCGGATTCCAGTTCCGCTTCCAAGGGAGAGAGCGTCTCCGATACCATTCGCGTCATTTCCTCCTATGCAGATATTTGCGCTATGCGTCACCCAAAGGAGGGAGCTCCCCTCGTCGCCTCCCAGAAATCCTTGATTCCAGTCATCAATGCCGGCGACGGCGGTCATCAACACCCTACCCAGACCCTCACCGATCTACTCACCATCCGCTCCTTAAAGGGGCAGCTATGCGATCTGACGATCGGACTGTGCGGTGATTTAAAATTCGGGCGCACCGTGCACTCTCTGATCAACGCGCTCATCCGCTACCCCGGGATTCGCTTCACACTGATCTCCCCGGAGGAGCTTCGGATTCCAAGCTATATCAAGGAGGATGTACTCACCGCGCACAAGATTCCCTTCACGGAACTAGAGCGGCTGGAGGAAACGATGCCGGACCTTGATATTTTATATATGACGCGCGTGCAGAAGGAGCGCTTCTTCAACGAGGAGGACTATGTCCGCCTGAAAGACTACTACACACTGGACAAGTCCAAAATGGAGCTCGCCAAAGAGGATATGCTGGTACTCCATCCCCTGCCGCGCGTCAACGAGATCTCTGTCGAGGTCGACGACGACCCAAGAGCCGCCTACTTTCGGCAGGCACAGTACGGCGTCTATGTCCGCATGGCGCTGATTCTGACACTGCTTGAAATTCACGTGGGTTAATTTGTACGCTTCCGCAAATCGTATATAAAATGATGTGGATGCCCCAAACCCAATACACTTCCGGCATATTCCGTATCGCTGAAACAAAAATAAACCAAAGTCGAGTTTGCGCCGAGGTATTTTTGTTCCAAGATCGAAGAGCACGAGTCATGTACTTTTTGTTTGAAACATCCGCAAGATTGGAGATTATTATGTTAAATATCAGTGGAATCCACGAGGGATTTGTGTTGGATCACATCCAACCGGGAATGAGCCTGCAGATCTACCATGACCTGAAATTGGACCAGCTGGACTGCACCGTCGCCATCATCAAGAACGCCAGAAGCAACAAGATGGGCAAAAAAGATATTTTAAAAGTAGAGTGTTCCATCGAGGCGCTGGACCTCGATATTCTCGGCTTCATCGATCACAATATCACCGTGAACGTCATCAAAGACGATCAGATTTTTGAGAAAAAAGAGCTGCATCTTCCCAAAGAGGTGAAAAATGTTATCTTCTGCAAAAATCCCCGCTGTATCACCTCCATCGAACAGGAACTGGATCAGATTTTCCTGCTGACCGACGAGGAGCGGGAGACGTATCGCTGCAAATACTGTGAAGAGAAATATCGCTCTCAACAAAAGAGATAAAGATCGAGCGCCATAGAGCGCTCTCTGATCTTTGATCTACCAACTTCATCGCGCCCCGCGCAGCCAGCTCTCGCTTCCTACTCCGCCTTAACACCAATTGCAAATTCCACCATGCCAAGCGATCCCGGCCCGACCTCATACTTGTCAAAAACGATGACCGGTCTTCCTTCGCTGTCAATATAAAAGTGCGTGTGTTCATCCACCGTCGTAAATCCACCTTCCTCTTCCGTCCAGAATATGACGCTGCCGTCCGCCTCCTCCCGCGCTCGCATCTGCTCCCTGATCGACGCATTGGCAATCTCCACATAATTCGGTCCCAGCACATCCTTAAGCGTCAGGTAGGAGAGGTTTTCCAAATCCAAATTATAAAACGCTGTCATTGCATAGGCAGATGCCCAGTTCTCAGTTCCCTTTACCACAAAAGATAACGTATCCTCCGTCTGATTCTTAACCTCATAGTCCACAGAGATCACAATCTTCTTTTCAGCAAACTCCTCCTCTGTTCCGCCTGTCGCGATAAATGCTTCTTTGTACTCCTCCACACGCCGGATTGCTCCCGCCAGATACGTATCACACGCCTGCTGGATTTTGACATTTACCTCATCTGTGAACGCGGTCTCCGCCACGTTTGCCTCCTCAATGGTAACCCCAGGTATTTTTTCATATACCGTCTTATCCGCATCCGCATACTCATAATCGCGGAAGGTCAGCACCGCCGCAATATTTCCGATCACTGGAATCTGCCCAGCAGCAGCCGCAAATGTACTGCTGGTATTTAAGTCTGCCACAAAAATAACTGCCTCTGCAGCAGCCGCGGATAATCCCCCTCTCCGCAGTCCATTCTTCCCGCTCTTTTTTTTGTGATATTGATGTACAATTCTTGATCTCTCCACTGTGCGATCCACCATCTCATGCAACTCCTTTGGAATTTCAATGTCCTGATATGCCATTTTCGCCTGTTCTATTTTTCCCATATCTCGCTCTCCTCCATACACACTTTCATTTTCTTCAGCCCCCGGTACAGTTTTGCTTTCACCGTATTCAGGTTCATATCCAGCACCTGAGCCACCTCCTGCAGTTTCATATCCTCAAAATAGTGCAGCTTAATGATATGCTGCAGCTCCAGCGGAAGCGCACAGATCTCGCGGTACACAGCAGACGGCAAGGCACCCCCTGCGATCCCATATGTACCGTTTGCAATACTGCTTTCCTCCTGGAGCCGATCCGCCTCCCCACACTGCACCTCCATTTTGTATTTTCTGATATAGGAGATACTCTCGTTCACCAAAATCCTGTAAAACCAGGTGCGCAATGCATTCCGGTTTCTCAAACTCTCATAATTCTCCAGCGCCTTACAAATGGCATTCTGGACAATATCAAGCGCATCCTCCTTCCGCCTGACATAGGAATATGCCAGGCGATAGAACTTTTCCTGATTCTCAACGATATATGTGATAACTTCTTCATAAATGTCAAGTTTTTTCACCATCATCACTTCCCCTCTCCTTTCTCTTTTTGATCTATCCGGGTGTCTGATCCCCTCTTTATCTTATAGACGAAATTCTATTCCAAAAGTTGCACATATTCTATTCTTTCTGTATTCGGGCAAAAAAATAGAAAGAAATCCCACATCCGCCAGCCTGCGGATCGCAGATATTTCTTTCCATAATAGAGTCCCCCCCTGAAAATCCGGGGCAGGCAAAATATTTCTCACTCCGTGTCTCAGCACGGCCGGAAGCAGCAACAGTTGCAGAGCATATTCAAGAACAACATACTAAGGCACCAGCTGCCCGAGCTGGCATACGGTCTCGCGTAACTACTTCCCATATTTGTGTACCAGGTACCACCAAACTCCAAGTGCTGAAAAAACTGGCGGTATTCCATATTGCTGGGCTCCATCTCCACCGCGCGCTCCGCGTGCTCCTTGGCGATGATATTATTCCCTGCCCCCTGGTTGGCAATCGCACTGTAGTAGTACCACCGCGCCCTCCGCTCCCCGAACGGAATCCCGTTCAGCACGTTCAGCGCCTCCGCATAGTGGCGGTTTGCAATGTAGTTTGCGGCCACCTGCATCTGCGTGGACTCCGCGCGGCTCCGAGAATAGCCCTGGTTGCCGCTGTAACCGTAACGCCCATAGCCCCCTGCCGTATCATAGCCGTAACTGCCGCCGTAACCACCGCCCTGCTGCTTTTCCTTCATAATCTGATCGTACGCCTGCTGCACTTCCTTGAAACGATCCTCCGCCTGCGCCCGGTTGGGGTTGTTGATATTGGCGTCTGGGTGATACTTTCTGCTGAGCTCCCGGTATGCTTTTTTTATTTCATCGTCAGATGCGCCCGGCAATACGCCGAGCCCCCGATAAGGGTTTATCATAAATCGTAACCTCGCTATTTGCGCGCTTTCTTTTTCATTTTTTCTTCTGCTCTACGCTTTTTCAGCTGTAAATATTCATACTTTGACCACACGCCGGAGTACAGAACATTGCGCAGAATATCCGCGTGGAGCAGTACTGGAAGCCTCTCAAAGGACTTCGCGCACTCCGACATCATACTGGTGAGCAGCAGCTTGCAGAAGGTATCCATATCCTCCGAACTTTCCGGCTTTACATAGACGAGCGGGTTGTACTCATTCTTTCGCAAATCGGAATCGTAATCCTCATAGGAATCCATGATGTAGATGAACTTTCCCAGATAAAAACCAAGCGTTCGAAGCTCCTCCGCCCACTCGTCCTCCCTCCAGCAGAAGACCTCGCCAAGCATCTCCCCAGTCAACCCGGCCACCGCATCCAGATTCGTCTCCCGGCAGCGCTCCGTCTCCTCCGTCTTTCTCATGAACTCCTGGATCGCCGCCACCTGTCTGGGGTACTTTACTATGATACGCCTGTAATCCTTATCCAGCATCCGCGCAAACGCTTTCTTGGTGTACGCCTTCTCATCCTTCCAGTCGTCGATCAGATTGTGATACGCCAGAATCAGATTCATGTCCGCGGCGTAATCGGTCGCCTCGTTCATCCACACGATCCGCTTTTTCGTCGGGTGCAGCGCACAGGTCATATCCGATTCCTCATTCGTAAGCTCGTAGAGTCCCGTCAGAAGCACCACCAGAAATGTCATGTCGTAATTCAAAAGCATCTGACCTTTGGCGCCACAGTTTGTCTTCAGCTTGCGGCACAGACCACAGTAATATGCCTGATACGCCCTCCTGTTTTCATCTGTCATGATCTCCTGATTGATATTAATGTAGCCAAACATCACCTGTTTCTCCTTTGGTCTGCCGATCCGGGATCAGCTCTTCTTCGTAAATTCCGTCCGGCACTTCGGGCAGGTGATGCAGATCTTACCTCTGCCCTTTGGCACCCGAACCGTCTGCCCGCAGCCCGGACACTTATAAAATCGGTAAACGCCCCGCTGTGCCCAGCGCTTTTTCATCGTATTGCGCTTGACTGCAGCCCGGTAGCGCAAATTCAAAAACTTCTGATTCTCCGCATAGCGCTTCGACACATTCCGCGAAAACATCCGAAAGCAGGTATAAATGAGCAACCCGAAGCCGCCCCAATAAAAAATAGATCCCCCGGGCAGAAAGCCCGAAAACATCGACACGACGATACACACCAGCGCGGCGGCATTCAGGGCCTTCGTCAGCTCATCTACACCGTATCTCCCGACCATAAACCTCTCAAGCTTCTCTCTCATGACAATCCATCCCTTCCGCCTCCAAAAGCATACTCTAAAACGGCCTTTCCATCCCTTGCGGATCCGCATTATGTGACTATGTTAAGCCCTGAAAAATGGACTGTCAACCGATCTATTCTCTTTTAAGAAACATTTTAGATTTTCGTTAGAATTGCCCTCCGGCTGTTCGCACTCCTTGGCAGGCGCTCTCTCCCAGGGGATCTTTTACCCTCACACAAAAGGGGATGTCCCAAAAGGTCATGCAAGTAGTTTCCACCTTCTGGTCCATCCCCCTGTTCTTCACTCTTTTATGAAAATAAGCAGGACGATAAGCCGGGTTATGTCGGACCACGGCATGCGCCGCGATCGAATGATCATCTATCTAGGATGACTGTCGCCAGCCACCTCAAGCAGCCTACCGAAAGCTGGCGGGTCACGTAAACGCTTTGATTCGGCCTTACTTCGGATGGGGTTTACATATGCCCCCTCTGTTGCCAGAAAGGCGGTAGTCTCTTACACTGCCCTTCCACCCTTACCGGATTCTGGCAGAGCCAAAATCCGAAGAATCCTGTGGGATTCTTCCCATACAACGCACGTCGCATGTGGCGGTATATTTCTGTTGCACTATCCTTGGAGTCGCCTCCACCGGACGTTATCCGGCATCCTACCCTGTGAAGCCCGGACTTTCCTCACCCCAGCCGCAGAATTCTGCGGCCAGGCCGCGATCATTTGTCCTACTTATTTTCAGATACCTGTCCATTATATCGCCTTTTTCATTTTGCCGCAAGGGATATTTCCGATGTCCAACCCCTACACGTGAAAGCACGATCCGCCGATAAATTCCCGGATGATAGAATTCTGACCGATCTCATCGCTTGGCATTGGCAGGAAATAGTCGAGGAACTTCAAAAGCCGTTTGGCTTCCAGATATTCCGGGCAATCCTTGTCAATGGCAAAGAGAAGCGGCTCCGCATACAACTTTAGCACCGCAAGCTCATAGATCAGCGCAGAGTTGAACATCACATCCGCCCCCTCCTGGAACGGAAAGATATATTTCTCTTCGCCGCGCCGCACAGAATCCCACATGGCGATGGTGTCCTTCGCGATCGTCCCCCGCGTCCGCGCATCCCGCACAATACGGCGGATCATCCGTCCGTCGGTCGTCGGCAGACAGTTATGCTCATCGATATTGAGCTGGGTCAATGCGCTGATGTAAATCTTGAACTTGCTCTCGGACGGCAGCGAGTGGGAGAGCTTATCGTTGAGTCCGTGAATACCCTCGATGACCAGCACATCCTCCGGTCCAAGCTGCATATACTTATCCTTGTACTCGCGCTTTCCGGTCTTAAAATTAAAAATCGGAAGATTTACGCGCTCTCCGGCTAAAAGCTCCTTCATATCATGGTTAAAAAGCTCCACATCCAGCGCTTCCAAACACTCTAAGTCGAGTTCTCCGCTCTCATCCCTGGGGCACCTGTCCCGATCCACATAATAATCGTCCAGCGGGAACGGGTGTGGCTTTAGCCCCTTGGCCGCGAGCTGAATCGACAGCCGGTGAGAAAATGTCGTCTTCCCTGAGGAAGAGGGACCCGCAATCATAATAAATTTCTTTCCCTTAGACTGTACGATCATCTCTGCAAGCTGCGCAATCCGCCCCTCAAAGAGCGCCTCCTGCGTCAGGATGATCTCCTGCATGCGCCCTGCCGCAATCGCGTCATTGAGCGCGCCGATGGTGTCGATCTCCTGCATACGCCCCCACTCTCTGGATCTTTTAAGCGTCTGGAACAGCTTGCCGGACGGATTGAAATCCGCCACAACCTTCGGGTTCTCATTTGGGAACAGCAGAACAAAGCCATCCTCATATCTCACTGCATCGTAGTACCGCAGATACCCCGTGGAGGGCACCATGAACCCATAGAAATAATCCTTATAGTGGTCGAGCACATAGATATTTACCCTGGAGCTGCGGCGGTAACGGAAAAGCTTTTCCTTGTCCCACATCCCAAGCTCCGAAAAAAGTGCGGTCGCATCGTCGGTGTTCATACTCCGCTTCTCAATCTCAAAATCTGCCATGACAATGGCGTGCATCTCGCGCTTTAGGGCTGCAATCCTATCATCGTCCACCGTGATGCGCATCTGCTTATCGCCATCCATCCGAATCAGCTCACAATAGTATCCCTGACCGATGGAATACATCACCCGGACGTGGACGTTCTCATCCCCCCAAAGATTATGCACCGCCTTTTGCATCAACAGCGTGACACTCCTGCGGTACGCCTTTTTTCCGATTTTGTCAGCCGTCGTCACAAACTGTAAGGTGCCGTCTTTTTTCACATGTTTGGAGAGCTCGCGCAGGCGGTTATTGTACACCACAAGCACGATGTCATCGGGATATTTCCCCTGATACTCCCGCGCGATGGAGAGGAGGCTTGCACCGCATGGATACTGCTTTTCCTCCCCGTCAATCGACAATGTTACGATCTTTTCACTCATAAAAAATCCCTCCCATTCCCATTCCCATTCCCATTCTCCTTCTCATCTCATCCACCAAACCTGGCTTGGCACCTGACGACTCACCTCGTCACATCTGCATTCCACCCGGCAAGTATAAGAAAGCGTCCCCCTCCGTCTCATATTTTTCTTTGAAGCGCTCGACCACTTCTGTCAGCTTGTCCACCTGCGCCTCATAATTATCTAGCGTGATTTCCTGCGCAGCCTCGCCGATCGCGTCCGCCATCAATTCCGTCACATCCGACCCCCCGTGGATTTTATCCGTGTACAGATACAAATCTGTAATCACGGAGCTGGCATTGAAATCTGTCGCGTACATCCTCACATTGTCGTAGGCCAGCAGCGTCTGCATGCTCAGCTTCAAGGTGTCCATATAATCATAAAACATCCCCACATTATGGGAAGCATACCACCACAGCACACTGTACGCCGGAATAAAAAATACAAATTCTGTCTGGGGATTTTCCCGCACCAGTCTCTCCAGCTGCTCGAGATTCTCCCGCTTCCAACTCTCCTCGTAACTCCCGGGAAAAAACAGGCTTTCATTCGGGTCATAACCCGGCAGCACATACTCAGGTCCACAGTTCTTGTGCCGGTTAAACTGGTACGCCATTCCCTCGTCATACCCGCCGTCTCTTGAAATCTTAAGCAGATCGGGCACCCGCTTCATAAGAACCTCCCCATTCCAGAGATAGTTCACATCGTCAAACGGATTGTCGTTTGTGAGATAGGCCGTCTGAGCACTCCCCTGCGGCACCTCCCCGGGCCAGCAAT
>CAJLGN010000005.1 GCA_905206195.1 uncultured Roseburia sp. | reverse complement strand
TGTATACAATAGAATGCACGCTCCGCAAACATTCTATTGTCATGAACAAAAAGCCTACGAACATCAGGTTTTATTCCCAATGTCCGAAGGCTCAATGACATTAGTTGAATTTTCTCCATCCGATAAGCCAAATTAGCCTATGATTCACTTGGAATCATCTGAAAATACTTCAACGCCTCTTCAATCGCTATTTCTTTTTCTTTTGGGCATTCCGGCTGTCCGCCCTTCTCAGATTTTGGCTTATTATAGTTCTCTCTTTCTATAATTCCATGCTTCTGCTTTATCTGTGCAATATACAGATTAGATACCTTCATCCCATCATTATGCTCCGCTACGTACTTCTTTATCTCCTCATAAGTAGCCTGTCTACGCTTCGCTTCGGTCCGCGCTGGGCAAAGGTCCCCTGGACCTTTAGCGCCTCTCAGCTGCCGTTAAATCCATCTCGTCCATATCCAGTCTTACATTCACATGATGCTTCGCTTCGTGGAGTTTGGACAAAAGACATACCGTCTCAACGTGCACCGTATGCCCGAACTGATCCACCGCCCGCACCTTCCTAAGCTCATATCCCCCCTCGCACAGCACTTTCAAATCCCGCGCGAGCGTCGCCGGATCGCAGCTCACATACACAATCCGTTCAGGCCGCATCTGGAGCATCGTCTCCAGACACCTCTCATCACAGCCCTTGCGCGGCGGATCCACCACGATGACATCCGGGTGCAGCATATCTGCCCCGCCACTTTTCTCTCCGCGCACGCTCTCATAGAACTCCGGGAGAACCTCCTCCGCTTTTCCCACAAAAAACTCCACATTCGTGATACCATTTAACTCGGCATTGCTGCGCGCATCCTCGATCGCCTGCGGCACGACCTCCACACCGTACACTTTCCCTGCTCTCTGTGCCAAAAAAAGGGAAATCGTCCCAATCCCACAGTACAAATCCCAGACCGTCTCCTCTCCCGTCAGCCCCGCATAAGAAAGTGCCAGACTGTACAACTTCTCCGTCTGCCCCGGATTCACCTGATAAAAAGACTGCGGCGAAATTCGATAAGCGATCGCCGTATCCGTCAGCGCAAATTCCTGCTTCTCGTCTGTCCCCAAGGCCTCCTTCGCACCCATGTCAGAGATCTGCTCCACAGAACTCTCCTTTCGCTCCGCCACATCTCCACACTCCCGCAGATGAATATAATCCGTAATGTAGGGCAATCCCCAGATTGTCTCCGTCACGTCCCCCAGAATGACGTTCGTCTTCTTCGTATTTTGGTTGATCGAAATACTCGTCATACCTTCTATTTTTCCCAATTCCTCTATCAACTTTTCCTGCGCCGGAAGCCTCTTTCCATTGATAACGAGGCACACCATGATCTCCTCCGTGGTGAACCCATACCGGATCAGCACATGCCGCACCAATCCCCTCTCCGTCCCCTCGTCATAAGGCTCGATCCGATTTTCACGCATATAAGCGATCACACAGCCCAGCACCTCCCGGTTCTGCCCCACCCCGAGGTGGCAGTCCTCCACCGGTATAATGTTGTGGGTGCGCGAAGCAAAAAATCCAGCTACGATACTGCCATCCTTATCCCTCCCGATCGGAAACTGTGCTTTGTTGCGATAGCGGTATGGACGCTCCATCCCCACGATTGGGAGCATCACTGCATCCACCAACTCCTCCGCAAAACCACCAATGCGAATCAGGTCTGCGCGTACCTTCCTCTGCTTGAACTGTAGCTGCTCCTCATACGCCAGCGCCTGAATCTGACACCCACCACAGCGTTTATGGAGCGCGCACTCCGGTTCCACCCTGTGCACAGAAGGTGTCACAATCTCCTCCACTCTGGCGTACCCATAATTCTTTTTCAGCTTCGTAACCCGGGCTTTTATGCAATCCCCTACCACAGCGTCCTTCACGAAAAAGGTCATCCCCTGATATTTCCCAATTCCCGCTCCATCCACGCCCATATCCTCAATCACAAGCTCTATAATATCGTTTTTCTTCATCTCTGCTCTCCTTTTCACCGCCGAAAACACCGTATATGACGCGCGATTCTCACAGCCCTATATTGGCTTAAAACACAATGGAACCAGACTATCTCCCATAACTGAGAAAGCAGCCAAAAGTCTCCTTCCGGCTGCCCTTCTCATCTCTCTATTATTCCCTGCCTGCCCTGCGGATATTGCTCTCAAAAAGGCGATTGTACCCCTGCCACTCCAGATTTGCCTCCGGCACATTCGCAAAAATCTCGCGCATGGTCTGCATCTTTGCATCCATATTGTCTGCAAAGCTGAGCGCCAACGCCTCCGGCAAAGCGGGCTTTTTCGGCGACCCGTATTCCAGCTCTCCGTGATGAGCCAAAATACAGTGTTTGAGCTCGTTTGCAAGCCCCACCGGAAAATTCGAAATTGTGCGGATGCGCGCGCCAATTGTCTCCACACCGATTATAATATGACCCAGCAGCTGCCCTGCATCCGTATAATCATTTTCCGGAAACGTGGAGAGCTCCTCCATCTTCCCGATATCGTGAAAAATCCCCGCCGTTACCGTCAGATCTCTGTTTAACATCGGATACACCGACGCCAAATAATCACAGTGCTTTGCGACGCTTAAAGTGTGCTCAAGAAGCCCTCCGACAAACCCGTGATGCACTGTTTTTGCAGCGGAGTGGAATCGGAAACGCCGCTCAAAATCTTTATCTTCCACAAAAAAGCTTTTCAGCAGTCTCCCCAGATACGGCTGCTTTATCGAACCAATGAGCGCTAACAATTCCGCATACATCTCATCAATATCTCTGGTGCTGACCGGCAGGTAATCCTTCGGATCGTACTCTCCCTCCTCAACCTTGCGGACGCGCTTGATATTCAGCTGGAGATTGCCCTGAAAGCTCGTGATATCCCCCATAACTGCTATGTAATCCAGCGACTCAAACTCGTCAATTCCGACAGAGCCCGGCTCCCATATCTTGGCATCCAGCGTTCCCGTCTTATCCTGCAGCACAACATTATCGTAAGGCTTCCCCGCTTTCGTCAGTGTGGACTGCCTCACCTTGCACAGATAGATTTCATTGATTCTCTCACCCTCGCGAAGACTTTCGATATACTTCATTTCAAACCTCATTTCTATAATACAGCGGTGTCATCTGACACCGCCTCCTGTGTGCATTTCTTCACCATCACTGCAGTACGCTCACATCCACCGTGCAGGTGATCTCCGTGTACGCGTCCGTTCCTTGCCGCTGTACCACAATCTCCACACGCTCGCCCGGATTGAGCGCAAGCAACTTACTCTCATAACTTTCCACAGACAGAACCGTCTCACCAGCCATCCCGGTGATGACATCCCCCCTCTGTAATCCGGCAGCCATGGCCGGGGAATCCATCGTCACTTCTTTAATATATGCACCATTGGGGATATCGTATTCTCTTGCAATATCATTTGTCACAGTGGTCAGCTCCAAGCCGATATACGGAACATCCTGATTGTTCGACAGCATCTCTATGATTCCCTTGAGCTCGGAGATAGAAATTGCCGTGAGTGTATTCTGGTCCTCGGCTTTGCTGTAGTCCTGCATCACCAGCCCGACGACCTCCCCATTTACATTGACAATCGCGCCGCTGCCCTTGCTGCTTCCCACGATATCTGTGGTGAATATAGTATAGTTATTGTCCACCGTGGAAATGCTGTTGGTTATCGATGTGATATTTCCAGTCAGAATCGAATAATTGATCCCAAGCGGACTTCCCACCGCGATTGCAATCATCCCCTGCGACGTCGCCAGCGAATTGCCGAGCTTTGCGACAGAGATCGCCCGCATCGTGCTCTCATCCACACTGCTCCGCGGCACAGAAAGCACTGCAATCCCCGTATTGCCATCATATTTTTTCATGGACGCGGCAACCGTCTCATTATTGATAAACGTGACATAAACCTCCTGCGCATCAGAAATCACCTTGCGCTGTGTCAAAATTAAAAGCTCCTGACCATTATCCCCAATAATGATGCCGGATGCCCGCCCCTTGCTCTCATATGCATTGTTGAACCAATCCGTATCACTCTTAACCCCGGTCACTGTCACCACAAACTTGTTCGCCGTCCGTCCCACATCATAGAGCTTATTCTGCAGTTTCTGATAATCAGCAAGCGACAACTCAAACTCCAGCGGCAACTCCACCACGGGCTCAGCCTTTTCCGCCTCATCTTCTGTGCCAGCCTGCTCAGTCGCCTCGGTCTCCGCAATGCTGTCTTTCGGAATCGTGATGGCAAGCCTCTCATCATCCGGATAGAACATCTGCCCAAACTTCGGCGCAAGACAAGCAAAAACCAAGCTCGCAATGACGCCAAAAACAATCGCCATTCCAACTGTGAATGCCGATTGTATCACAAGCTTTCTTTTATTTATGGGCTTCTCCTTTATCTTCTCATTGATAAAAGAAAACTTATTCTCATTCTGTTGCTGCATGATTTCCTCTTTTCCAGGTGCATAACACACGAATTTTTGAAAACCGTACCAGTTATTATTATAAAATGAATCCAATATGCTTGCAATAGTATTATTCAAATCTTTTCAATTCCGCTTTTCTTAGCCCTTCCAATCAGTTATAATATACACATAAGAAGTGTGCAGTGCAAGAGGCCAAACCAATGCAGCAAAATCCGCTCTGCGAGCGGGGCGAACCCTGCGGAGAAAAACTGCACCGTGTATATAAAAAGCTTTCTTGTAAAATAATAAAGGAATTTTATCATGAACGAAAAAGTATTAAAAACCTTAGAATATCATAAAATCATTGAGCAATTGACAGAGTACGCGTACAGTTCCGATGCAAAACAGCGCTGCGAGAGACTTCGCCCCGTCACGGACAAGGCACAGATCGAGCTTCTTCAGCTGCAGACAAAGGATGCCCTGACCCGCATTTTAAAAGGCGGCTCTCTGTCCTTTTCCGGGATCAGTAATATCACAGATTCCCTAAAGCGCTTGGAAATCGGCAGTTCGCTTGGCACTGTTGAATTACTGCGCATCTGCTCCCTTCTCGAGGCTGCCAAGCGGGCTCGCGCATTTTCCCGTGCGAGCTTATCGCGCGCCGAGCGCGCCCGCCTGGAACAGGAGGCTGATTCTGCCGATGTGGCATCCCGCAGAGATTCCGGTCTGCAGGCACACGCCGGCTCCGGGGGAATGCAGAATTCACAGAGTTCACCGGAACTACAAGATTCACTCACCTCCCTGTTCGCGCAGATCGAGCCGCTCACGCCGCTTTGCGATGAGATTCGACGCTGCATCCTCTCCGAGGAGGAGATTGCCGATGACGCCAGCAGCACGCTTCGCTCTATCCGCCGATCCATGCGGGGTATGAATGACAAGATCCGCGCACAGATGAACTCCATGATTAACAACTCCACCACACGAACCTTTTTGCAGGACACGGTCATCACTATGCGTGACGGGCGCTACTGTCTGCCGGTGAAAGCGGATGCAAAATCTCAGGTTCCGGGCATGATACACGATCAATCCTCCAGCGGCTCCACGCTGTTCATCGAGCCGATCGCCGTCGTGAATCTGAATAATGAATACAAGGAGCTCCTGCTGCGGGAGAAGGAGGAAATCGAGGCTATCCTCGCAAACCTCAGCAACCAGACCGCTGAGTTTTTGCACGAACTTCACACAAATTACCAAGTTCTCACTGAGCTCGACTTTATTTTTGCAAAAGCCTCTTTCGCAAAAAGCTACAACGGCGTCGCTCCACTTTTTAACGAAAGCGGGCGAATCCATATCCGCAGGGGGCGCCATCCGCTGCTGCATGCCAAAAATGTCGTTCCCATCGACGTGCGCCTCGGGGAAGATTTTCTTCTTCTGATTGTCACCGGTCCAAACACCGGCGGCAAGACCGTCTCCCTAAAGACGGTTGGACTTCTCACCCTCATGGGACAGTCAGGGCTTCATATTCCGGCTTCGGAGCGCTCAGAGCTTGGTATTTTTGAGGAGGTATTCGCCGATATCGGCGATGAGCAGAGCATCGAGCAATCCCTGAGCACCTTCTCCTCCCACATGACTAACATTATTCGGATCTTGGGGCAAGCCGATAACCGGTCCCTCGTTTTATTCGATGAGCTCTGTGCAGGAACCGATCCCACTGAGGGCGCTGCACTCGCCATCGCCATCCTATCAAAGCTGCATCTTTACGGCGCCAGGATCATGGCGACCACCCATTACAGCGAGCTGAAAGTTTACGCGCTCTCTACACCGGGCGTGGAAAATGCGTGCTGCGAATTTGACGTGGAGACGCTCAGCCCCACCTACCGCCTCCTCATCGGCATCCCGGGTAAGAGCAATGCCTTTGCCATCTCCGAGAAGCTTGGGCTGGATCAAGATCTAATCGCGGACGCCAAAGGACGCATCAGCGAGCACGAGGAAAATTTTGAGGATCTACTCTCCGATCTCGAGAAAAGCCGTATCACCATCGAGAAAGAGCAGCTGGAGATCAACCAGTACAAGGAAGAGATCCGCTCCCTGAAGGAAAAATTAGAGCACAAGCAAGAAAAGCTGGAGCAGAGCCGAGAAAAGATTTTAAGGGAGGCGAACGAGCAGGCCTACCACATCGTGAAAGAGGCAAAAGACCTCGCCGATGAGACAATTCGCAATTTCAACAAATATGGAAAAGCCACTGCTCCCATGCGTGAGATGGAAAAAGAACGCGCAAAGCTCCGAGGCAAAATGGACGATGCCGCAAAGAAAATGGCCGACCGCCAAAATACCGCCTCGGCAAATCATAAAATTCCCAAGAATCTGCGGATAGGAGACAGTGTAAAAGTCATCAGCATGAACATCAAAGGCACCGTTCACTCTCTGCCAAACGGCAAGGGCGATCTCTATGTTCAGATGGGAATTTTACGGTCTCTGGTCAACATCAACGATCTGATTCTGCTGGCGGACGAGACCACTCCGGCAGGCAAAAAGTTCCAAAAGACCAGCGCCGGCAAGATCAAAATGAGTAAATCCGCCTCTGTCTCCGCTGAAATCAACCTGATTGGGAAAACCACAGACGAGGCAATTCCTCTGCTGGACAAATATCTGGACGACGCCTATCTTGCGCATCTTCCCTCCGTGCGCATCGTCCACGGGAAGGGAACTGGGGCACTTCGCAATGCGGTGCAGACTCATCTAAGACGCCTAAAATATGTAAAATCCTTCCACCTTGGAGAATTTGGGGTGGGGGATTCAGGCGTTACGATCGCGGAGTTCAAAGACTGAGACAGGCTCATTTGATGTAGGAGCGGAAACGGCATACTTATACATCCTTGTTCTGGCTCCCACAGGCATACAAATAAATAGGAGATGATATCACATGGCAACAAAACAAAAAATACTCATTGTGGATGATGACAACAACATTGCAGATCTGATCTCACTCTACCTGACAAAAGAGTGCTTCGACACCAAAATTGTCAATGACGGAGAGGAGGCGCTGATCGCTTTCGAGCAATACAATCCAAATCTCATTCTTTTGGATCTGATGCTCCCGGGAATCGACGGCTACCAGGTATGTAGAGAAGTACGCGCCAAGGCGAATGTTCCCATTATTATGCTCTCCGCAAAGGGGGAAATTTTTGACAAGGTACTGGGCCTTGAACTGGGAGCGGACGACTATATGATGAAACCTTTTGACTCCAAAGAACTTGTGGCTCGTGTAAAGGCAGTCCTGCGGCGCTATCAGCCTGTTCGGCCAACGGAGAGTACAGCGGAGTTAAAATGTGTAGAATACCCTGATCTCGTAATCAATCTGTCCAACTATTCTGTCATCTACCAGGGCCAGGCAGTGGACATGCCCCCGAAGGAATTGGAACTCTTGTATTTTCTCGCCGCCTCCCCAAATCAAGTTTTTACCAGGGAGCAGCTTTTAGATCATATCTGGGGATATGAATACATCGGGGACACCAGAACTGTGGACGTTCATGTAAAACGTCTCAGGGAGAAAATCAAAGACCATGCCAGCTGGAGTCTCGCGACCGTCTGGGGCATCGGCTATAAATTCGAGGTTCGTGAATCATGAAACGTACACTTTATCCGAAGCTTCTCGTAGGGTATCTACTATACGGCGTGATCGGTTTTCTCATCATTACCACCTTCACCTACCACCTTACCTTCAGTTTCGTACAAAAACGTGATGCGTCAAACCTTTACCGCGAATCTGCTCTGATATCTTCAAACTACGCGGAAAATTATTTTTCCAAATCCATGACTCTGGAAGAAATTCAGGGACAGCTTTCCGCTCTAAGTACTTATCTGTCCAGCGAGATATGGATTGTAGATCCCCGCGGAAACATCATTTTAAATACGGCAAAGCCAACTCCCGCCGAGAGCAGCGAAGCGATTCCGGGATTTAACATCACGGATTTTGGAAATAAATATTACGTGGTGGGGCATTTTTACAAGCAGTTTTCCTCGGAGACTCTCAGCGTCTTTTCCCCCATTACAGTGAACTATAAGGTGCGCGGCTACGTCATCATCCACAAATCCACAAGCAGCATGGTGTCCCATGCGAACGCGCTCATCATGATCGCCTACCAGACCCTAGCGCTGCTGTTTTTGGCTGCTTTTGTGGTGCTCATCCTATTTACCTATGTGGTCTACATACCTATCCGCAAGATTACAAAAGCGGCAGACCAATATTCTGTCGGCAATTTTGAGCAGAAAATCGACGTCCGCTCCAACGATGAAATCGGCTATCTTGCCGCCTCCTTAAATTATATGGCAAATGAACTCAACACCCTGGAGGACGATCAGAAAAAATTTGTCTCCAACGTCTCCCACGACTTCCGCTCCCCTCTCACGTCCATCAAGGGCTATGTGGAAGCCATGCTGGACGGCACCATCCCCCTGGAAATGCAGGAGAAATATTTAAACATTATTCTGTTTGAGACAGAGCGATTAAATAAACTGACAAAAAGTCTTCTGGAATTGAACAAATTCGGTTCCCACGGCACAATGCTGGACATCAGCAACTTTGATATGAATTACACGATCCGCATGACGATTCAGACCTTCGAGGGCGCCTGCAAAGCAAAACACATCTCATTCAACTTGATTTTGACCGGCGAGAAGCTTTTCATCTCCGCGGACATGAGCAAAGTCCAGCAGGTCCTCTACAATCTGATTGACAACGCCATCAAATTTAGCCGATCGGACTCTGCCATCACAGTCGAGACCACAGAAAAAAATGACAAAATTTTCATCTCTGTGAAGGACACAGGAATCGGCATCCCCAAGGACAGCATCAAAAAAATCTGGGATCGCTTCTACAAAACAGATCTCTCGCGCGGGAAAGACAAGCGCGGCACTGGCCTCGGGCTTGCCATTGTAAAAGAAATCATCAATGCGCACGGAGAAAATATCAATTGCATCAGTACCGAGGGCGTGGGAACGGAGTTTATCTTCACTATGCCACTGGCAAAAAAGTAGGATTAAGATAAACCCGCAGAAAAAGGGTATCCCAAATCATTTTATGACTCTGGGATACCCTCTTTCTTTATACCGATATTTTTAGACAAGCTCAAGTAATACTTCTAAAGCACCATCACCCTTGCGCTGTCCGATCTTTACGATTCTGGTGTAACCACCATTACGTCCAACATACTTCGGAGCAATCTCGTCAAACAACTTCGCAACCAGATCCACTTCTTTGGTATTCTTCTTTCTACCAGCAGCCTCCGCCGGAACCTCAGTTACAGAATAAAGAACTTTCAGCATCTCTCTACGAGCGTGAAGACGGGAAGGCGTATCCTTCTTGATGGTCTTCTCAACTTCATCGTATACAGTCACTTTCTTGCCGTCCACTACTTCCTTTACTCTCTTGCCGTCTTTATCTTTACGCGCAACCTTCGCTTTTACAGTAACTTCCTCGAAGTTGTCCTTCTCTCTGATCGCCATGGCGATCAGACCCTCAGCGATCTTGCGAACTTCCTTTGCCTTCGCCTCTGTCGTAACAATCTTGCCGTTGTTGATAAGTGCGGTTACCTGACCTCTCAATAAAGCCTTTCTCTGGCTAGAGGTTCTACTTAACTTGCGATACTTTGCCATTTTCCTTTTCCTCCATTCTGTGGTACATCCGGCAATGCCTTTTGGGCTTACTTACCGAATGCTTGAGTCACATCTGTATCACATCCATGCTTCCGCAGGCTTCCAATAAAAACCTCCCGTAAACTCGGCTTATCCTTGCGAAAACCTACCGAGTCTGTCTCTGAATCATACACTGTGCTCTCTATCATTTCTTGGCATCTGACATACTCCATGCCTTTCGGGCTTACTGTTTCTGCCTGTTATAAAATAACTTACAAAGCTAACATATCTTGCGAACATTGGCAGTTCGCAAGATATTGAATCGGGCTTGCTCGATTCTATTTACTCTTCGCCCTGGTTCAACTGAAGTCCCAGCTCTTTTAACTTCGCAAGAACCTCCTCCAAGGACTTACGTCCCAGATTGCGAACCTTCATCATATCCTCCGGTGTGCGGTTAGTCAACTCCTCGACGGTATTAATTCCCGCTCTCTTCAGGCAGTTATAGGAACGAACAGATAACTCAAGTTCATCGATATTCATCTCGAGAACCTTCTCTTTTGCGTTGTCCTCTTTCTCGATCATCACATCCGCCTGCTGTGCAGCCTCGGATAGATCGATGAAAAGACTCAAGTGCTCACTCAAAACCTTTGCCGCAAGACTTACCGCCTCATCGGGCTCCAGGGTTCCGTTGGTATACACATCCAGTGTCAGCTTATCGTAGTCGGTAATCTGACCAACACGTGTATTCTCAATGGCGAGGTTGACGCGCTCCACCGGTGTATAGATAGAATCAATCGCAATGACGCCGATCGGAACATCCTCACTCTTGTTCTTGTCTGCGCTGACATAGCCTCTGCCCTTTGTAATAGTCAACTCCATGTACAGCTTAGAGTCCGCTCCACCGTTTAAGTTGGCAATTACCAGGTCCGGATTTAAAATCTGAATCTCAGAATCCACCTGGATATCTGCTGCTGTGACTACGCCTTCCCCTTCGAATTCAATATAAGCAACCTTCGGTTCATTTGTAGAGCTGTTATTGCGGATCGCAAGGTTCTTGATGTTCATGATGATCTCAGTCACATCTTCTTTCACTCCAGGAATGGAACTGAACTCGTGCAAAACTCCGTCAATCTTCACTTGGCTGACAGCCGCACCTGGCAGAGAAGAAAGCATGATTCTTCTCAGAGAATTACCGAGAGTCGTACCGTAACCTCTTTCCAGCGGTTCTACAACAAACTTTCCGTACTTCTTGTCTTCTGAAATTTCCGCGATCTCAATTTTTGGTCTTTGAAAATCGAACACTACAAAATCCCTCCTTCTAGGGTAATTTGCCTTGCGAATAAAATATATATCCGCCAAATCACGATGACTACTTATTTGGAGTACAACTCGACAATGAGCATCTCATTTACCGGTACGTCGATCTGCTCTCTGGAAGGTAATTCTTTTACAGTTCCCTGTAATTTTTCAGCGTCAACATCTAACCAATCCGGAACTAATCTTCCGCCAGTCACTTCAATGATGTCTTTCATTCTCTGAAGACCTTTGTTCTTTTCCTTAATCTCGATCACATCGCCTGCTTTTACCAGGTAAGAAGGAATGTTTACCTGCTTGCCATTTACCAACACGAACTTGTGATCAACAACCTGTCTAGCCTCTCTTCTCGTTCTGGCCAATCCCATGCGGAAGATCACGTTGTCTAATCTGCACTCGAGCATAGTCATTAAGTTGTTACCAGTCAGGCCTCTCATCTTATCGGCCTTCACATAGTAATTGTGGAACGGCTTCTCTAATACGCCATAGATAAACTTCGCCTTCTGCTTTTCGCGCAGCTGAAGTGCGTACTCAGACATCTTCTTGTTGGCTCTCTTTAATTCTCTATTGGACTTCTTGTCATATCCTAAATAACTTGGCTCTAAACCAAGTGATCTACATCTTTTCAGAACAGGAACTTTATTTACTGCCATTTTCGTCTCTACCTCCTAATTAAACTCTTCTGCGTTTTGGTGGACGGCATCCGTTGTGAGGTACTGGAGTTACGTCTTTGATGCTTGTAACTTCAAGACCACAAGCGGAAAGCGCACGAATCGCTGCTTCTCTTCCTGAACCTGGTCCTTTTACCATAACGTCAACTGTTTTTAATCCGTGTACTAAAGCTGCCTTTGTAGCAGTTTCTGCTGCCATCTGTGCAGCATATGGAGTAGATTTCTTTGAACCTCTAAATCCAAGACCACCGGCACTTGCCCATGATAAAGCATTTCCTTCAGCATCTGTGATAGTTACGATTGTATTATTAAAAGATGACTGAATATGTGCCTGTCCGCGTTCAACGTTTTTCTTTACACGCTTTTTTGTCACTTTTTTTGTAACTTTAGCCATATCTAAACTAACCTACTTTCTCTAATATGAATAAATGATAACAGCCGGCACTCCCGTCTGTCCTGCAACCAAAAGCCGCCCAAAGCGACTCTGCTCCAAAGCTTCCCGGCGCAACTTATTTCTTCTTGTTTGCAACGGTGCGCTTCGGTCCCTTTCTGGTTCTCGCGTTGGTCTTCGTCTTCTGACCGCGAACCGGGAGACCTTTTCTGTGACGGATTCCGCGATAGCATCCGATCTCCTGAAGTCTCTTGATGTTCATGGCGATTTCTCTTCTCAAATCACCCTCTACCGTCTGAGTCTCATCGATAACTGCGCTGATTCTCTTAACCTCATCGTCTGTCAGATCTCTTACACGAGTATTTGGATCTACTTTTGCTTCTGTAAGAATGCGATTTGAACTTGTTCTACCAATTCCGTAGATATAGGTCAGACCGATCTCAACACGTTTTTCTCTTGGTAAATCTACACCTGCGATACGAGCCATGTGTTTTTTAACCTCCATTAATTCTCCGATGCTTTGTGCATCTAAGTTTTTATTATCAACGTAAAGTCACTTTGACCTCATGACTTCCTACAAAGCTCTTCTTCCCTATGCCTTTTGGAAGAATCTTCCAACCCATAACGGCATAATATCTTTGCTGTCGATTGCAAGCTAAGCAGCTCCGTTGTCGTCCGGCCTGAAATGTGTGCCATCGCCTGTCAACCATTTTTCGATGTTCTCTCTGTTATGTCTCGGTATTAACATAACAAAGCAGCTATCCATTGCTGTTATTATGATAACAGTGTCTACAACCTAACCAGGTGTTCCACTGCAGCCGCACATAATGAATTTGTAATAGTTATGGTACTATTACGATCAGAATAAGGAATAATTAACCCTGTCTCTGTTTGTGTTTTGGATTTTCACAGATAATTCTGATGCTTCCTTTTCTTTTAATGACTTTGCATTTTTCGCAAATAGGTTTAACTGATGATCTTACCTTCACAGCAAATCCTCCTTTCTTGTGTAACCATACAATGGTTACTATTTAGAGCTCTTTTTCGCGTTTTTAACGCACAAAAAGGCACTATCCAAAAGTGTCCATCTAGCATTATAGCATGAGCACTTATTAGAAGTCAATCTTTTTCGTCCAATAAATTGGCAATAAACTCGTGATGCTTATTTGTCTCTCCAGATAATTCTTCCCTTTGTCAGATCGTATGGAGACATCTCAATCGTCACCTTATCTCCCGGAAGGATACGAATAAAATTCATGCGGAGCTTTCCACTTATAGTCGCGAGAATCTGGTGTCCATTCTCCAACTCCACCTTAAAAAAGGCATTCGGCAATTTCTCCACAACGGTTCCTTCCACTTCAATGACATCTGCTTTTGACATAGATAAATCCTCCTGTAAATGATTCTAATTATTATTTGTGATGCGAACGTATTGTTTGATTGCGCGCTTTATCGAGATATCTGTGATTACTCCCCCCAGAAGTTCCTCCACTTCCACCGGAAGACTTTTGATAATCTGAATGTGCTTCACGCTTTTCTTCTTCGGTGCCGCGAGCGGTTTTGTCGTACCGTTCACCAGATACACATATCTCCCATCCTGCTCACAGATCAGATAGATCTGGTTTCTGTCATGTCCCGACATAGACTTTGCAAATTCTATCATATTCTTCATTCTCCATCTACGCAAGCGCGGTGCAGGTACTGCTCCAGTCCCCCGGCAGCGATCTCAGATTCCGTGAGCGTCAAAATCTCCGGCTCTCCCTCCGTGATAAGAATAGTGTTCTCATAGTGCGCGGAGAGTGACAAATCCTCCGTGACCACCGTCCAGTCATCATCCATCCAGACAACTTTTTCTGTTCCTGCATCGATCATCGGCTCAATCGCCAGCGTCATTCCTGCCCTCAAGCGAATTCCTCGCCGCAGTTGCCTGAAGTTCGGAATCTCAGGTTCCTCGTGGAGCTTGGAACCAATTCCGTGACCGCACAGATCTCTGACCACGCCGTATCCAAAACTTTCTGCGTAGGAGCCGATAGCCGAAGATATCTCATTGAGATGTCTTCCTGCCGTCGCGTACCTCATTCCCTCAAAAAAACTCTGTCTGGTCCGCTCAATCAAAAGTCTCGCCTCCTCCGATATCACCCCGATGCCGTGCGTCCTCGCCGCATCGGAATGATATCCCCTGTGGATGACTCCGGCATCCAGACTGACAATATCGCCCTCCTGCAATATCCGATCTTTTGAGGGAATCCCATGTACAACCTCCTCATTGACTGACACACAGACCGATGCCGGATAACCATGATAATTTTTAAAAGATGGTTCACATCCAAAACTTCGAATCATTTCCTCCCCGAGCCTGTCAATATCCAATGTCGACATTCCAGGGCTCAATTTCTTCCCCAGCTCCTCATGGACTCTCGCAAGAATCTTTCCCGCCTCTCTCATTAACACAATCTCCCGGGGTGATTTAATTGTTACAGACATACTCTAACTCCATACTCTCCACTCTAAGCTCCCAAAATCGCCACAATATCCGCAAACACTTTGTCCATAGGCTGCGTTCCATCCACAGATTTGAGGATTCCCTGCTTTTTATAGTAATCAATAAGCGGCTGTGTCTGATCATGATATACCGTGAGGCGCTTTTGTACTGTCTCCGGCGCATCGTCATCTCTTAGCACAACCGTCTCTCCACATCTGTCACAGATTCCCTCAACCTTGGTAGGGATGGACACAATGTGATATGTAGCTCCGCAACTCAAACAAGCACGTCTGCCGCTCATCCGGTTTACGATGTTCTCATCCGGCACATCGACATCAATCGCATATTCCATTTTCTGATCTATTTTATCAAGTGCTGCCGAAAGCGCCTCCGCCTGCGGGATGGTTCTCGGGAATCCATCCAACACGAAACCATTTGTGCAGTCATCCTGTTTAATTCGATCCATCACCAGGTCACAGGTCAGCTCATCTGGCACTAATAGCCCTTGATCCATATATTGCTTCGCCTTCTGTCCCAACTCTGTTCCATTCTTTATATTCGCGCGGAAGATATCGCCCGTGGAAATATGCGGAATGCCGTATTTGTCGGCGATTTGCTTTGCCTGTGTTCCTTTTCCTGCCCCCG
>CAJLGN010000004.1 GCA_905206195.1 uncultured Roseburia sp. | reverse complement strand
GAGAGGGACAGTGGATTTCAAAATAACGGAAAGCTGGCGCTAAAAAGAGATGGTGAGAGTGGTTTTGACTACTATCTGGACGGGAATAAGATAAAGAAGCTGGCTGACGACAGCGAGGTTGAAGGCTACACGGTGGATCCGTGGTTTTATATTACGGGGAATGGAGCGGACAGCAACCTGTTTTTTGAGGGGGCTCCTTTCCAGGTGATGCGAACGAGCTATCTGTACTTTACATCGTCCACGGACAGTGGAAGAACCTGGTCTGCACCAAAGCTGATTAACGTGAAAACCGCGCGGGAGATGGCATATTTGGCTGCGCCGGGGCGGGGAGTTGTGACGGGGGATGGGAAGATTGTATTTTCCTGTTATGGCTACGACGGTTCGGAGGCGTCACAGCAGATGGATTTCATCTGTTCGTCAGATGGCGGAGATACCTGGAGCCGCGTAGCGGGCGCGACCTCGACCTGGAGCTCAGAGAGCTCGGCGGTGGAACTTGACGACGGCACGCTGCGGTTTTTCTATCGAAATGGAAATGAGACGCTGCACTACATCGATTACAAGGATGGTGCGTGGAAGCAGGAAGTGAATACGCAGATTCCCACAAATTCCAACTGCCAGATTTCAGCGGTCAAATATTCACAGACAGCGGAGGGGAAGCAGGTTCTTCTCGTATCATGCCCGACAGGTCCAGATGGAAACGGCTCGAGTTCCTCCACCGGAGGACCTTCCGCGGAGGGAGGAGCGCGCTTAAACGGCAAGATCTTTGTGGGACTTGTGAACGCGGACAACTCCATGGATTGGAGGGATGACGCACATATTCAGGTGAACGCGGACAACGCTGAGTACATGTACTCCTGCCTGACAGAGATGGCAAATGGCAAAATTGCGCTCCTGTACGAGGATCATCAGAGCGGCTGGGGCACTGGAGATGACAAGTATTACACCATGGATTTTCAAACTTATGATTTGAACCTGCATTTCGACGTGAGGCAGAATGGCACAAATTAGTGCGAGAATACCGCAGGCAGTCGGACATGAAGCCGGTGTCCGTGCGAAAAAGAAAGCGGTGGTTTGGAATAAAAGTCTTGCATTTTATGACGCAAAGTGCTATTGTAAATACGATAACACGATGACTGGATTGAGAGAGGACGAAAGCCCTCTCTCAATTCGCGTTTAGGCGGGGTAAATTTTGCATAAAATCCAGGTGGAGAGCAGAGGATACAGCGCGTGTCGTCATCGGACTGAAAATGGAATACGGAGAAAGAAGGTGTACACATGTCAAAGCGTGAAACATACGAAGCGCGCACCGAAGAACTGCTCACACCCATCTTAGAGCGCATGAATTTTGAACTCGTGGATGTCGAGTATGTGAGGGAGGGCGGCACCTGGTATTTGAGAGCCTACATCGACAAGGAGGGCGGAATCACCGTGAACGACTGCGAGGCGGTGGCCAGAGAGATGAACGAGATTCTGGACCGCGAGGATTTCGTGGAGGACTCTTATATTTTCGAGGTGAGTTCACCGGGACTCGGAAGACCGTTAAAAAAAGAAAAAGACTATATCAGGAGCATGGGGAAGGAAGTTGAGATACGAACCTACCGTGCCATCAACCGGGAAAAAGAATTTTATGGGATCTTATCGGCGTACGATGAGAAGACCGTGACCATAGAGCCTGAGGAGGGAGGGGCGGTGACCTTTGAGAAGGCGGACATCGCCTTGATCCGTCTGGCATTTCATTTTTAATTAAAAAGGGTAATCCATTACTTGCGTCATAATAACCAAAAGAAAGAAACGGGAGGATAATAAAAATGAGTAATAATGAGTTATTAGAAGCATTGACCATATTAGAGCAGGAAAAAAATATCAGCAAGGAGACACTTTTGGAGGCGATTGAGAATTCTCTTGTAACTGCCTGCAAAAACCATTTCGGCAAGTCCGAGAATGTAAAAGTAAGCATTGATCCGGAGACATGCGAGTATCATGTATTTCAGGAGAAAACGGTTGTGGATCAGGTGGAGGATGCGGTGGAGGAGATCAGCCTTGTGAATGCAAAGCTCGTTGATTCCAAGTACGAGGTGGGCGACATCGTGAATATCGAGGTGCAGTCCAAGGAATTCGGGCGAATCGCCACCATGAATGCGAAGAATGTCATTCTGCAGAAGATCCGAGAGGAGGAGCGCAAAGTGCTCTTCGATCAGTACTACAGCAAGGAAAAGGATGTCGTGACCGGCGTGGTGCAGCGTTATATCGGAAGAAATGTCAGCATCAATCTCGGAAAGGTGGATGCGATTTTAACGGAGAACGAGCAGGTGCGCGGCGAGGTGTTCCAGCCGACGGAGCGGATCAAGCTTTATGTCCTGGAAGTGAAATCGACCCCCAAGGGGCCGAAGATCTTAGTGTCCAGAACACACCCGGAGTTAGTGAAGCGTCTCTTTGAGTCCGAAGTGACCGAGGTGAAAGAGGGAATCGTCGAGATCAAGGCGATTGCCAGAGAAGCGGGAAGCAGAACGAAGATCGCGGTGTGGTCCAACGACCCAGATGTCGATCCGGTGGGTGCATGTGTCGGAATGAACGGCGCGCGGGTGAACGCCATCGTAAATGAGCTGCGGGGAGAGAAGATCGATATCATAACATGGAATGAGAATCCGGCGATGATGATTGAGAATGCGCTAAGCCCAGCGAAAGTCATCTCCGTTATCGCGGACGGCGAGGAAAAATCCGCGAAGGTTGTTGTGCCGGATTACCAGCTATCCCTCGCCATCGGAAAAGAGGGGCAGAATGCGAGACTTGCTGCGCGTCTGACCGGATTTAAGATCGATATCAAGAGCGAGACGCAGGCGCGGGAGTCCGGTGACTTTCTCGACTATGAGAATGATTACTACGAGGACGATGAGTACTATGATGACGAGTACGCAGAGGATGGGGAATACGCAGACGACGGCGCGTACAGTCCGGGTGATTACACCGAGAGCGAGTATGACCAGGAGGGTGAATTTGCTGCGGGCGATTACACCGGGGAGACGGACGGCGATGTGGATCCTGATCACGGCGGCGAAGTGTGATAGGAGTTGAGGAGAATGGCGAATAAGAAAATTCCCATGCGTCAGTGTGTCGGGTGCCGCGAGATGAAACCCAAAAAGGATATGATTCGGGTGCTAAAGACTGTTGCCACGGAGGAGTCAAAGAGCGAGATCCTTTTGGATACGACCGGGAGGAAGAACGGCAGAGGGGCATATATCTGCCCGAACGGCGCCTGCTTAAAAGCGGCGATAAAGAACAAGGGTCTTGAACGATCACTTAAAATGCCAATCCCAGAGGATGTATATGAAACACTGACAAAGGAGATGGAGGAGTTTGAAACCAGATAAGGTATTGTCAATGCTCGGCATTGCGGCAAAGTCCGGCAGTGTTGTAAGCGGCGAATTTTCCACCGAAAAGGCAGTCAAAGACGGGAGGGCGTATCTCGTTATCGTGGCGGCGGATGCGTCAGAGAACACACAGAAGATGTTTCGGAATATGACAGATTTCTATGAAGTGCCGATGTATCTGTACGGAGAAAAAGAGACGTTGGGACATTTCATCGGAAAAGAATTTCGGGCATCTTTGGCGGTGATAAACGAAGGGCTAGCCCATTCGATCGAGGATAAATTGAAGCAGATGTTAACAACTGAATAATGGAGGAAACAGGATAAATGGCAAAAATGAGAGTTCATGAACTTGCAAAAGAGTTAGGAATTGAAAATAAACAGATTATAGAATTTTTAAGTGCGACGGAGCACGCGGTAAAATCCCACAGCAGCAACATCGAGGATGCCGTGCAGGAAATGGTGCGCAAAAAGTTTGGAAGAGGCACAGGTGCGGGGGCTGAGTCAAAGGCAGGAAAGACAAAGGTGGAAACGCCCTCAGAAAAAGTGGCGGAGGGCGCGCAAAAGAAAGACGAACAGCGTGCACCGAGGCTGGAGGGGGCAGCGAAGGCTGCGCCAAAGAGTGAGGGAGCGGCGAGCCCAGAGGAGAGAGGTCAGGAGCGCCCGAAGAAGAAGTCGAGTATAACAGCTGTGTTTAATGCACAGTATAGTAAGCAGGGGACTGGTCGCGGAACAAACCGGAGACCGGGACAGGGCGGTGGACGCCCGGGAGCTGGCGACCGCCGTCCAAATAGCGGGGATCGCCGCCCACAGGGAGGCAGACCGGCAGACGCACGCCAGGCGAGACCTGCCAATGGCTATGATGTGAGAAAAGCATTTGAGCGCGCGATCAATCCGGAGGCAGTAAAGGCGGCTGAGGAGGCGGAGCGCCTCGCGGCGGAGAGGGCGCAGGCGGCCAGAGAGCAGGCGGAAAAGGCGCAGGAGGCTGAAAAGAAGGATGAAAATACGGCGCCCCAAAAAGAGAGCCGTCTAAATAACGTATATGGAAATGTATATCAGAATGTCTATGCACAGTCGGGAGAAGGACGTCAGACAGGCGGGGATCGCCGCCCGCAGGGAGGAGATCGCCGTCCGAATAGTGCGGACCGTGATCGTCGCCCGATGAGCGGGGACCGCCGTCCAAATAGCGGGGATCGCCGTCCGATGAACGGGGACCGTCGTCCAAATGGCGGGGATCGACAGGTCAGACCGGGACAGGGAGGATTTGGCGGTAAGCGAGGCGGCAGACCGGACGGCAATCAGAGACCATTCTCGAACGGCAGACCGGGGCAGAATGGAGCGCAGGGCGACCGAAACGGCGGGCGAGGCAATCACGCATTCCGCGGAAACGGGGGCGGTAGACTCGACCGTGAAATCGACCGCTTTAACAAGGAGTCCACGAACGTGGCGACGGAGGAGCTTCGCGGAAAGGAGTCCAGAGACCGCGACAAGGAGCGCAATAAGAGCGGCAAGCAGCGCAATGATTACGATGCACTGGGCGGAAAGAGACAGGAGCGCTTTGTAAATCTCGAGAAGAACGGCGGCAAAAAGAAAGCGCAGCAGCAGCCGCAGCCGAAACAGGAGGAGGTAATCAAGACACTGATTCTTCCGGAGAAGCTCACAATCAAAGAGCTTGCGGAAAAGATGAAAATACAGCCGTCCGTGATTGTCAAGAAGCTGTTCTTAAAGGGGACTATGGTGACGGTAAACCAGGAAGTCGACTACGAGAACGCGGAGGAGATCGCCTTAGAATTCAATTTTATCTGCGAGCCTGAGGAGAAGATTGACGTCATTGCAGAGTTGCTCAAAGAGGAGGATGACCCAGAAGATACCTTAGTGGCACGTCCGCCGGTAGTCTGCGTCATGGGTCATGTTGACCACGGTAAGACGTCCCTTTTGGATGCAATACGATCGACTCGTGTGACCGACCGCGAGGCGGGAGGCATCACACAGCACATCGGTGCGTCTGTGGTGTCGATCAACAACCAGAACATTACGTTTTTGGATACACCGGGACACGAGGCGTTCACCGCGATGCGTATGCGCGGCGCAAATTCGACCGATATTGCAATTCTTGTGGTTGCGGCCGACGACGGCGTGATGCCGCAGACCGTGGAGGCGATCAACCACGCAAAGGCGGCGGGCGTTGAGATCATCGTTGCCATCAACAAGATCGACAAGCCGAGCGCCAATATTGAGCGCGTAAAGCAGGAGTTGTCCGAGTATGAGCTGATCCCCGAGGACTGGGGTGGAAGCACGATCTTTTGTCCGGTATCGGCGCACACCAAGGATGGTGTCGAGAACCTGCTGGAGATGATTCTGCTGACTGCGGAGGTGCTCGAATTGAAGGCGAATCCGAGCCGCAACGCGAGAGGGCTTGTCATTGAGGCACAGCTCGATAAGGGGCGCGGTGCAGTGGCAACAGTTCTGGTACAGAAGGGTACGTTAAAGGTCGGTCAGCCTGTCGCGTGCGGAAGCTGCTACGGCAAGGTGCGCGCGATGATCGACGATCAGGGAAGACGGGTGAAGGAGGCAGGACCTTCCACTCCGGTGGAAATTCTTGGACTTTCCGCGGTGCCCGAGGCGGGCGAGACGTTTGTCTCGACGGATACGGAAAAAGAGGCGAGATCTTTCGCTGAGACCTACATTTCCGAGAGCAAGAATCGCCTGATCGAGGACACCAAGGCAAAGATGTCTCTGGACGATCTGTTCTCACAGATTCAGTCTGGAAATGTCAAGGAGCTGAATATTATTGTAAAGGCCGATGTGCAGGGTTCCGTGGAGGCGGTGAAACAGAGTCTCGTGAAGTTGTCGAATGAGGAGGTCATTGTCAAAGTCATCCACGGAGGCGTCGGTGCGATCAACGAGTCCGATGTCAGCTTAGCATCTGCATCAAATGCGATCATCATCGGTTTCAACGTCCGTCCAGATCCGACCGCGAAGGTCACTGCGGAGAAGGAAAATGTAGATGTGAGACTGTACAGAGTGATCTACAGCGCTATCGAGGATGTGGAGGCAGCGATGAAGGGTATGCTGGACCCGATCTTCGAGGAGAAGGTGCTCGGACACGCGGAGGTGCGTCAGATCTTCAAGGCTTCCGGCATCGGAAATATCGCGGGATCCTACGTGCTTGACGGCGTATTCCAGAGGGGCTGCAAAGTGCGAATTTCCCGGGAGGGAACACAGATTTTCGAGGGCGATCTCGCATCCTTAAAGCGTTTCAAGGACGATGTGAAGGAAGTCAAGGCAGGTTACGAGTGTGGTCTTGTGTTTGAGGGCTTTAACGACATTGCAGAGTTTGACATTGTCGAGGCGTACACCATGGTAGAAGTGCCGCGCTAATGCGTCACGGACGCCCTCAATGCTGCAAAACAAGCGGCGTAAGAGCTTCGGAGCTTTCGATGGAAGAGCGCAAAACGCGTTCTTCCGGGACTTTGGCCATCCGAGTTTTTGGAGGATTTTATTTGAATGAGAAAAAATAGTATTAAAAATACCCGGATCAATGGGGAAGTTCTGCGTGAGCTCTCCAACATTATACGGGGTGACATCAAGGATCCGCGCATCAATCCCATGACCAGCGTGGTCACGGTGGAGGTGGCGCCGGATCTCAAGACATGCAAGGCGTACATCAGCGTACTGGGAGATGAGGAATCCCAGAAAGACACTTTGGCGGGGCTCCGGAGTGCGGAGGGCTATATCCGCAGGGAACTTGCGAGGAATATCAATTTGCGGAATACGCCGGAAATCACATTTATTTTAGATCAATCCATCGAGTATGGAGTGCGGATGTCAAAAATGATCGACGATGTGACGAGGGACATCCGCGGTGAGGGAGAAGACAGCGAGGAGTAAGGCACGAGGATGTCTGCAGCACTCTGCTGTGGACAGAGGAAAAGGCGGTGCAGAATGACGAATTTTGATGAATTTTTGACAGGGGTTCGCACGGTGGCCATCGGCGGGCATGTCCGTCCCGATGGAGACTGCACGGGTTCCTGTCTTGCAACCTACAATTATATTAAGACCTATTATCCGCAGATTCATGTGGATTTGTATCTGGAGCCGATCCCAAATATCTTTAAGTTTATGTCCCGTTCGGAGGAGATAATCTCCGATTTTAGCGGGGATAAGACGTACGATCTATTTATTGCACAGGACTGTGGGGACATCGAGCGCCTCGGTGAGGCAGCGCACTATTTTCAGACAGCGGGCAAGACGATCTGCGTCGATCACCACATCAGCAACCAGAATTTTGCAGATGAAAACTATATGTTCCCGGAGGCCAGCTCCACATCGGAGCTCATTTTTGAATTGCTCCCCAGAGAGCGGCTGACGAGGGAGATCGCAGAGTGTATCTATACTGGAATTGTGCATGATACCGGGGGATTTCAGTATTCCTGTACTTCGAAAAAGACGATGGAGGCGGCGGGCACTTTGATGGAGCTTGGCATCAACTACTCCAAAATTGTGGATGAGACTTTTTACACAAAGACCTACGAACAGAACCAGATTCTGGGACTGGCCCTCTTAAAGAGCAAGCTGTATCTGGACGGAAGCTGCATCTCTAGCATAGTCACGCACCAGGAGATGATGCAGTATCGTGTGCTGCCAAAGCACCTGGACGGTATCGTCAACCAGATGCGCTCGACCAAGGATGTCGAGGTGGCGATTTTCCTGTATGAGACCGGAGATGGTACTTTCAAGGTCAGCACGCGCTCCAGAGAGCGTGTGGATCTGGCGAGGATTGCAATGAAATACGGCGGTGGTGGACATATCCGGGCGGCTGGTTTTTCTATGAGCGGCGACCCAGATCAGATTGTGGAACAGATTGTTTCTGATATTGCAGAGCAGATGAAATGAAGGAACATGGGAATCAATGATAAGTGGAATTATCAATGTATATAAGGAAAAGGGCTACACCTCCTTCGACGTGGTGGCAAAGCTCCGCGGAATTTTAAGGACCAGAAAAATTGGTCACACCGGGACGCTTGACCCCGATGCGGAGGGGGTGTTGCCTGTGTGCGTCGGCAGGGCGACGAAGGTTTGCGATCTGTTGACAGATCGAAACAAGGAGTACGAGACAGTGATGCTTCTTGGCCGCGTGACGGACACGCAGGACGTCACGGGAACTGTTCTGGAGGAAAAGGAGATCGCGTGCGCGGAGGTGGAGATTCGGAATACCATCCTGAGTTTTTTGGGGGAATATATGCAGATTCCTCCGATGTACTCAGCACTCAAAGTGGATGGAAAAAAGCTCTGTGATCTGGCGAGAGCCGGGGTCACGGTGGAGCGGAAGGCGCGCGCGGTCCAGATTTTTGCCATAGAGATCCTCTCCGTGGAGCTGCCGCGCGTTCGGATGCGGGTGGAGTGCTCGAAGGGCACATACATCCGCACACTCTGCCAGGATATCGGAGAGAAATTGGGGTGCGGGGCCTGCATGGAATCATTGCTCCGCACGCGTGTGTCGGAGTTTTGTGCGGAGGATGCACTTCGGATATCAAAAATTGAGGCGCTTGTGCGCGCGGAGGCGGGCGATGTTCCGCCAGAGCAGTGGAGTGCAGAGCAGTTCTCGTTTTTAAAACCGGTGGATTCTGTTTTCGCTCAGTATGAAAAAGCAGTCGTAAGACCTGAATTTGAAACGCTTTTGTACAACGGCAACCGCATCCGACCGGAGATGTTTTTCGATTACCGGGAAGCGTGGGAGAAAAATTCTGTCCGCGTCTATGACTATCCGGGACATTTCGTTGGAATCTATCATTTTGATGCGGAAAAAAAGGACTATAAACCGATAAAGGTATTTATGGAATTATGAAATATATCAGCAATACAACCGATTTTTATATAGAAGAAAACACGGTGCTCTCGCTCGGAAAGTTTGACGGCATCCACAGGGGGCATGAGCTCTTGCTCAAGCAGCTTGCAGCAAAAAGGGCGGAGCAGCTTGCGACTGTGATTTTCACCTTCGATATCCCTCCCCAAAAAAATGTGGAGGGCATCGACGCGAGAGTGCTTACCACAAACGAGGAGAAGTTGCATCTTTTTGAGGAGGCGGGCATCGACTATGTGGTGGAATGCCCGTTCACCAGGGAGATCATGTGTATGGAAGCAGAGCATTTCATCGAGAAGATCGCGGCGCAATTGCATGTAAAATGTGTGGTTGTTGGGGAGGATTTTCACTTTGGACACAACCGCAGGGGCGATTACCGGATGCTGCGGGAGTACGCCGCGCAATGTGGGTATGAGGTGATCGTGGTACAAAAGATGCAGGAGGATGACAGGGACATCAGCAGTACATTCGTGCGGGAGGAGATTGGGAAAGGGAATATTGAAAAGGCAAATCACCTGCTGGGTTACCGCTACTTTGTCACAGGCGTGGTAAGGCGCGGCAACCAGATCGGGCGAACGATCGGGATTCCGACGATCAACCAGCTGCCGCCGCAGGAAAAGCTACTGCCTCCAAACGGGGTCTATCTCACGGAGGTGTCCATCGGTCACAAAAGCTATCGTGGGATCACAAATGTGGGGTGCAAGCCGACCATTCAGGGAAAAAATCCGGTTGGGGTGGAGACGCACATCCTCGACTTTAACGAGGATATCTACGACAGACTTGTGACGGTCGAATTTATCAGCAGAGTGCGGGAAGAACGCAGATTTTCGTCGATAGAGGCGCTGAAAGAGCAGCTGCAGAATGATATCGCTTTCGGAAGGGCATATTTTGAAAAAGGTGTCAGATAATATTTGTTACATAAATATTACAGAAATGTGTTGACATTGTAAAATATGCTTGCTATACTTGGAAACAAATCGGCGGGGAGGAAATCTCTTCCAGATGATGAGGCGGTATGGCAGAGAAGATCAGGAGGTCTTTATGAGAGCGAGAATGAAAAAGATTGCAGGTTTACTGCTTGTAGGTACGCTTGCGTTTACAGTGGCATATACAGAACGGACGGAGGCAAAGAAGACAGTGACCGCAAACATCGGTGTGCACGCCGGCGTCGCGTCAGAATTCGGCGTGGATTTAGATTCCGATGTGAAGGAAGACACGACGGTGGTTTCCGGCGTGACAGGAGCTGTTGCCGACTACCTGAGCGCTGCGGCGAACGCGGTGCCGCAGGTGGCGGAGACGGATGTCGTGACAACTGCGGCAGGGCAGGCTGACATCGCCAGCGCGTTTGGCTATGTGAATCTGGGTATCGCGAGTGTGGATGGGAACTTGAATGTTCGCACGGCCCCGGGGACGGAGGCAAATCTGGCGGGGAAGATGCCCAACAATGCCGGATGTGAAATTTTGGGCGTGGAAGGCGAGTGGACCAGGATCAAATCCGGCGAGGTGGAGGGCTATGTGAAGTCAGAGTACCTGTTGAGCGGGGAGGCGGCGCTTGCGAGAGGTCAGGAGGTACAGCAGATGATCGCGACGGTTACCGCTGACACCTTGTACGTGAGGGAGCAGCCGAACACTGAGTGTGGCATCGTCACGATGATGCCGCGCGGTGAGGAGCTCGAGGTTGTCGAGAGTCTGGACGGGTGGGTCAAGATCAACGTCGACAGCGATGAGGGGTATGTATCCTCCGATTATGTGGAGATTTCCACGGAGCTGCCGAAGGCGATGACCATGACGGAGGTGCGATATGGACAGGGTGTCTCCAATGTGCGCGTCGATCTGGTACAGTATGCGACACAGTTTGTCGGCAATCCGTACGTGTGGGGCGGCACGAGTCTCACGAGGGGCGCAGACTGTTCCGGCTTTGTGCTCAGCGTATTTGCGAACTACGGTATTTCACTGCCTCATTCTTCCGTTTCGCAGGCGGGCTACGGCACGAAGATTTCCGCGTCGGAGGCGCAGCCGGGAGATCTCTTCTTCTATGGAAACGGAAGCAGAATCAACCATGTCGCAATCTACATCGGCAACGGTCAGGTCGTACACGCGAGCTCGCGCAAGACTGGCATCAAAATTTCCGGGGCGTATTACAGGACTCCGGTGAAAGTGGTGCGTCTGATCAATAATTAAAGTTAGAAGAGCATCATAAAAGTTATATTTTACAGCAGCTCCTTTTCAAAATAGGCATTTACAAGCGCTGACCTCTATGTTATAATGCCTAAGTATGAATTTAGCCCGTATTCGGCAGATGGACACTCCAACCTTTTGCTGAGTATCATAAACTTTTGGGCGATGGGGAGTGGAAAATCCCCGGTAGCGCACCTGATACGGCGTTATCCGAAGAATAAGAAGAAGGAGGATCAGAGATGATCGCAAAGGACAAGAAACAGAGTATTATCAAAGAGTATGGCAGAACTGCAAATGACACAGGTTCGCCGGAGGTACAGGTGGCTATCTTGACAGCCCGTATCGAGGAGCTCACTGCTCATTTGAAGGAAAATCAGAATGATCATCATTCCAGACGCGGTCTGTTGAAGATGGTAGGTCAGAGACGTGGTCTCCTGGCATACTTAAAGAAAATTGATATTGAGAGATATCGTTCTTTGATCGAGCGTTTAGGTCTTAGAAAATAAGATGTCCAAAGGCAGGTCATTAGCGCCTACCTTAAAAATAGAGCGGAGGATTCCACCGCTCTATTTTTACATCCGGGAAACCGGGGGTCAGCCAATGGCTTTTGGCGGAAGGAGTTATCCGAGACCACTGAAATTCACATTCCATTTTCGCACAGACGGGACTCTGGCGAATCAAATCTGTGTGTGCGTTTCAGTAGTTTCGGTGCTTCTGCCGGGGTAATAGAAGAAAAGGAGAATGAACATGTACAAAAGTTTTTCAATGGAGCTTGCAGGCAGGACGCTTACCGTGGATATCGGAAGAGTGTGCGCTCAGGCAAACGGTGCCGCGCTGTTAAAATACGGAGAGACCACAGTGTTATCGACCGTTACCGCATCGGACAAGCCGAGAGATGGGATCGACTTCTTTCCACTTTCTGTGGAGTTTGAGGAGAAGATGTACGCGGTTGGAAAGGTTCCTGGAGGTTTTAACAAGAGAGAGGGCAAGGCGTCCGAGAACGCAATCCTCACTTCCCGCGTCATTGATCGTCCGATGAGACCGCTGTTCCCGAAGGATTATCGCAATGACGTCACCATCAACAATATGGTGATGTCCGTGGATCCGGAGTGCCGTCCCGAGGTTGTCGGCATGATCGGTTCCGCCCTCGTCACCACAATTTCCGATATCCCATTTGCAGGCCCGTGTGCGACTACGCAGATGGGGATGATCGACGGGACATTGATCGTGAATCCATCCCAGAAGACGTGGGATACCGGCGATTTACAGCTGACTGTCGCATCCACCGCTGAGAAGGTCATTATGATTGAGGCGGGAGCAAACGAGATTCCTGAGGCCCAGATGATTGAGGCGATTTATAAGTGTCATGAGATCAATCAGACGATCATCGAATTTATCAATAAGATTGCCGGAGAGTGCGCAAAGCCAAAGCACGCTTACACCAGCTGTGCAATCCCGGATGAGATGTTCGCTGCAATCCGTAAGATTGTTACTCCGGAACAGATGGAAGAGGCTGTATTCACAGACGAGAAGCAGAAACGGGAGGAGAACATCCGGGAGATCACCGCAAAGCTGGAGGAGGCATTTGCCGACAATGAGGAATGGCTTGCAGTGCTCGGCGAAGCCGTTTATCAGTACCAGAAGAAGACTGTCCGCAAGATGATCTTAAAGGATCACAAGCGCCCGGATGGACGTGCGATCGATCAGATCCGTCCGCTCGCCGCTGAGGTGGATCTGATTCCGAGAGTGCACGGCTCTGCGATGTTCACCCGCGGACAGACACAGATCTGCGACGTTGTGACACTGGCACCTCTCTCCGAGGTGCAGAAGATCGACGGACTGGATGAGAATATCACAACCAAGCGATATATGCATCAGTACAATTTCCCGTCCTACTCCGTAGGCGAGACGAAGCCGTCCCGTGGACCGGGACGACGCGAGATCGGTCACGGTGCGCTCGCGGAGAAGGCGCTCATGGCAGTGCTTCCCTCCGAGGAGGAGTTCCCGTACGCGATCCGCGCTGTTTCCGAGACGTTTGAGTCCAACGGTTCCACTTCCATGGCGTCCACCTGCGCGTCCTGCCTGTCACTGATGGCGGCCGGAGTTCCGCTCAAGGCTATGGTGGCGGGGATTTCCTGCGGTCTTGTGACGGGGGAGACCGATGACGATTACCTTGTTTTGACTGACATCCAGGGGCTCGAGGACTTCTTCGGAGATATGGACTTTAAAGTGACAGGTACACACAGAGGTATTACTGCAATTCAGATGGACATCAAGATCCACGGTCTGACGAGACCGATCGTGGAGGAGGCGATTGCCCGCACCAGGGAGGCGAGACTTTACATTATGGATGAAGTTATGTCCAAGGCGATCGCAGAGCCGAGAAAAGAGGTGAGTGAGTACGCACCGAAGATTATCCAGATCCAGATTGATCCGGAGAAGATCGGCGATGGGGTTGGCCAGAGAGGCAAGACGATCGATGAGATTATTTCCCGCACTGGCGTGAAGAGCGATATCAATGACGAGGGAGCCGTATCTGTGTGCGGTACTGATGCAGCTATGATGGACAAGGCGGTTGGGATGATTAAGATCATCACCACAGAGTTCAAAGAGGGGCAGATCTTTGAGGGCGCTGTTGTCAGCATCAAGGAGTTTGGTGCATTCATCGAGTTTGCACCGGGCAAAGAGGGAATGGTTCATATCAGTAAGATCGCGAAGGAGCGCATCAATCATGTGGAGGATGTTCTGACCTTGGGGGATCGGGTAAAAGTTGTATGTCTCGGAAAGGACAAGATGGGAAGAATCAGCTTTTCTATCAAGGATGTTCCGGAGGAGGCATAGTGCCGGGCCCGCAGGTTGGTCTTCGATTGCAGCTTGCGTGAAATAAATAATGACAGACGGCCGTTTTTGTTGCGCGCAGCCTTTGGGAGGGGGCGCGTGGCGGGGACGGCTGTTTTTTGTCCAGTGAGGCGCACGCCGGATCAGAATTTTCTTGCAAATAGGAGGATTATGCATAAGTTATAAGAAAAGGCATTTTTATGAATCGTGTTAAAAAACTGATCCATACGGATTATGCATATAAATTAGGTCTGAGCGGGCAAAATGTTACTGTGGCTGTCATGGATACAGGGATCGCAAGACACCTGGATTTTGGAAATCGCATTGTGGCGTTCGTTGATTTTTATAACGGGAGAGCGGGAATCTACGATGACAACGGCCACGGCACCCATGTGTCCGGCATTATCGCGGGAAGCGGGAAGCTGTCGGCCGATAAAAATGGGAAACCGCTCTACGGGGGTGTCGCGCCGCGCGCCAACCTCATCATGCTAAAGGTGCTCGACGAAAGGGGAAACGGAAATACGGCGAGGGTGCTCGCCGGTATTGACTGGATGATAAAAAATAAAGAAAAATATGGAATAAGGTTGTTAAATATTTCGGTGGGGATGCTGCCGAGCGCGGGAAAAAAGGAACAGCGGGAGCTTTTGGCGGCGGTGGATGAGCTCTGGGATCGTGGAATCACGGTCGTCGCGGCGGCTGGAAATAATGGACCGAAGGAAAATTCTGTAACGATTCCTGGCATTTCCAGAAAGATACTCACCGTCGGGAGCAGCGATGATATATCTGCGGACTCGGGGGTGAAAGGACTTAAGCGGGGGTACAGCAGCAACGGGCCGACCGAGTGCTGCATCGTGAAGCCGGAAATTCTTGCGCCCGGAACCAGAATCACCAGCTGCAATCGGGACGGAAAAGGGTATCAGGTCAAGAGCGGCACCTCGATGGCGGCTCCTGTGGTGACGGGGGCGCTTGCACTTGCATTTCAGAAGTACCCGTACCTCGCACCGGCGGAGATGAAGCTGCGACTGTACGAGCGCGCCTATCCGCGGGGGGAGCAGCTCGGCAAAAAAAGCTGGGGCGTTGTCCATGTGGATAATCTGGTTCGCGGTATGTGAGGGGCGTGGGCTGGTTGACTTTTGGGCAGAAACGCCTTAGAATAAAAAAGATAGTTTTCCAAAACTTGAAGTCATACAGTAAGCACACGCGTTTGGAAGGGGAATTTACTTATGAAGAAAATAGCACATCTGCTTTTGGGGAGATTATGCTTTATAGGGCTTTCGATCGTACTGCAGGTGGTCTGGATGTGTCTGGTGTTATGGCAGTTCAGCGACCGATTTACCTACGTCAATCTCGCGATCCGCGCCATCGCGATTATCGTGGTCCTCGTCATTGTAAACCGGTGGATCAATCCGGCAAATAAGTTGTCGTGGACCTTTCTTCTTTTGCTTTCGCCGGTGTTCGGCATGACAATCTATCTTTTGTTTGGTCGATCAAAGCTCACGAAGCGGACGAGAGAGCGGATGGAGGCGATCAACACAGAGGTGTCCGCCTACCTTGCGGGGAACACTGCGGTTGCGGAGGCGCTTAAGGCGGAGGATATGCCGGCTTACCGCCAGGCTAAGTACATCGACGATTGGGGACATTTTCCCTTGTACCGAAATACAGATACCAGATATTATAGATGCGGGGAGGAAATGTTTCCGGATATGCTAGAGGCAATGCGCAGCGCGGAGCATTTTATTTTTCTGGAGTATTTTATCATAGAGGAAGGGTATATGTTCCAGATTATGGCAGATATCTTGGCTGAGAAGGTGCGGGAGGGGGTGGAGGTGCGCCTGATCTACGATGATGTGGGATGTATCAGCAAGCTGCCCCCGCAGTATTACAAAAAGCTACAGAAAAAAGGGGTCAAGTGTGCGGCATTCAACCCGTTCCGCCCGATTGTGTCGGTGGTTATGAACAATCGGGACCACCGGAAGATACTCGTGGTGGATGGAAACGTGGGCTTTACCGGGGGGATTAATCTCGCGGATGAATACATCAACCGCGTGCATCGGTTTGGATACTGGAAGGATACGGGAGTCCGCATCGAGGGGGAGGGAGTCTGGAGTCTTACAAATATGTTTCTTAGTATGTGGAATTATATTGTTCGCTCCACGGAGGACTATCGGGCATTCATGCCGTCCGTACATCAGAAAACCTCTTTTGCGGATGACGGATATGTGCAGCCGTACGGAGATTCCCCGCTGGATCACGAGAATGTCGGGGAAACGATCTACCTGAATATGATCAGCAAGGCGAGAGACTACGTCTATATTTTTACGCCCTACCTCATCGTCGATCACGAGATGATGGTCACGCTGTGAAACGCGGCAAAATGTGGTGTGGATGTGAGGCTCGTCACGCCCGGCATACCGGATAAAAAGATGGTGTTTCTGTTGACGCAGTCCTACTATGGGCCTCTGATC
>CAJLGN010000003.1 GCA_905206195.1 uncultured Roseburia sp. | reverse complement strand
GGATGTGGCCGGTGGACTCCGGGAGCATTCAAATCGGCGGTGACAACATCACACATCTGTCCGAACACAAGCGCGCAAAGTTTCTCGGGAGAGTCTTTCAGGATCCGATGACCGGCACTGCAGCCACCATGTCCATCGAGGAGAATATGGCGATTGCCGCCCGCCGGGGCGAGCGGCGCAGTCTGACCTGGGGCGTCACAAAAAAAGAGCGTGACACCTACCGCGAACTGCTCTCCACCCTGAATCTTGGACTGGAAGACCGCCTTTCCGGAAAGGTCGGACTGCTCTCCGGCGGACAGCGCCAGGCGATCACGCTTTTGATGGCATCCATCAAAAAACCAAGGCTCCTGCTCTTAGACGAACACACCGCAGCACTGGATCCAAAAACCGCCGCAAAAGTGCTTGAGATCTCCGACAAAATCATCGAGGAGAATCGCCTCACCGCCATGATGGTCACCCACAACATGAAGGATGCCATTGCTCACGGAAACCGCCTGATCATGATGCACGAAGGAAAAGTTATCTTAAATATCTCCGGGGAAGAGAAAAGAAAGCTGACGGTGGAAGATCTGCTTCGCCAGTTCGAGATGGTCAGTGGAGAAGAATTTGCGAATGATAAGGCTCTGCTGTCGTAAAAGGCCACAAGGGAGGAGTGCAACACATGTATCAGAAGGAACAGGCCGGAGTTTTACACCTGTTCCTCAAACTTCTCCCTCTTAGGTCCGGAATTCTGTCCTGCGGTTTTTGCGCATCACAAATCTTTGATATAGCGGACATCGCAGGCAAAGTGCCCCGTCTGTGTAAGCGGTTCGCGCACTCTCTCAAATCCATATTTTTCATAAAATCTTTGGGCTGCAGCCATATTCTCTAACGTTTCCAAATAACATCTGTCATAGTGCGCTTTCGCGTATTCCAACGCGGTGTTCATCAGTTTATGGGCAATCCCACTTCCCCGCGCCTCCGCCAGACAGTACATTTTCTGCAACTCACAGACACCCGTGACTGAACTGAGCACTCCGATCCCCACGCCGCCAACGATATTTCCCTCCACATCCTCAGCTACCCAGTACTGATTCCCCTCAGTGCCGTATATTTCAGAAAATCTTCCAAGGTCTGGATCCGCCCACGCCGTTCCCTCGTGATCTGCCCCAAATTCAATCAGACAGCTTCTTATGATCTGCTCGATTCGCCTGTCATCTTTTTTCTCAATTGGCCTCACTTTATCATTCTCGTGATTTTGTCTATGCAGACGGATCATCTCCTCCACCTCCCGCAACCAGCTAACAGCAGTCTCTCAACAGGCCGAAATCAGAACCTACTCCGCCAGCCTCTCGCACAGCCCACTGTACCGCTTCTGCTGTGACGTATTCTGCACCATCTGCGCAAATGTCGCCTCGTTTCCAACCAGTGTCACACACTTTCTGGCGCGCGTGACCGCCGTGTAGAGCAGATTCCGGTTCATGAGCATGGAAGGTCCTTGGAGCAGCGGAATCACGACGGCCGGATATTCACTTCCCTGCGACTTGTGAATGGTGATAGCATACGCCAGCTCCAGCTCGTCTAAAAGCTTGTAGGGATATTCCACCATCCTCCCCTCGTCAAACTCCACTGTCATCGTCTCAGCAAAGTCATTGATTTGTCGGATAACTCCCATATCCCCGTTAAAAACCCCCATCCCTTTGTCCACACAGAGCCCAAATTTGGTGTTGATTTCCCACGCAAGCTGGTAGTTATTCCTGGTCTGCATGACCTTATCGCCCTCCCGAAACAGAATTGCCCCGTGCTCCTTTTCCACCTTGTCGCGCATCGGAGGATTCAGATACTGCTGCAAAATTCCATTTAGCCGCTCCACGCCGAGAAGTCCCTTCCTCATTGGCGTAAGTACCTGAATATCGTAGGGTGTGGCGTCCACAAACTTTGGAAGTTTCTGCTTAACAAGCTGTAAAACCACGTTTATAATTATATCTGCATCGTAGCGTTTCAGGAAAAAGAAATCCATACTCTGATTATCCAGCGTCACCTCTTCTCCCTCGTTGATCTTGTGGGCATTGACGATAATATCACTGGTGGATGACTGACGAAAAATCTTTGTCAGCCGCACCACATTGCAGGTGTTCGAACGGATGATATCTTTTAGGACACTGCCCGGCCCGACGCTCGGCAGCTGGTTCACATCCCCCACCAGAATCAGGCGCGTCCCCACCGCGATCGCCTTCAAAAGGGAGTGCATCAGCGTGATGTCGACCATAGACATTTCATCAATGATGATGACATCCGTCTCAAGCGGGTTCTGCTCATTCCGCTCAAATCCGGCGCCACCCTCCGCTCCGCCGGAGAGCTCCAACATACGGTGCACCGTGCGCGCCTCAAATCCAGTCGTCTCGCTCATCCGCTTCGCCGCCCGACCAGTCGGAGCTGCCAGAAAAATATCCATCCCCTCCATCTCAAAATATTTGATGATGGTATTGATCGTCGTTGTCTTCCCTGTTCCAGGACCTCCTGTGATAATCAAGAGTCCGTTCCGCACCGCCTCCTTTACCGCTGTCACCTGATGCTCGTCGAGGACCATTCCCGTCTGCTTTTCAATGCCCCGGATGCGCTGCTCAATCTCGATATCCGGCACATCATAATTTACATTGAGCTGCTTTAACATCGCTGCTGTGTTCGCTTCCATGTAATAGAAGGACGCTGCGTAAATCTGCGCCATCCCCCCATCTGCCTGCTTTAAAATGATCTTCCTCTCAATGGCGAGATCCATATACTGCTTCTCAATCTGCTCTGCCGCGACCTCAAGCATGCGCTCCGCACGCCCCGTCAGCTCATCCTCCGGGAGGTATGTATGCCCCTCTCCGGTGGCCTGGAGCAAAATGTACAAAATTCCACTTCGGATGCGAAAATCGGAATCCATACGGATTCCCACGCGCGTTGCAATCTCGTCCGCCGTGCGGAACCCAACTCCATCGATATCATCCGCCAACCGATAAGGGTTCTCCTTGATAATGCCGTAAACTTCCTGTCCGTACGCGTGATACACTTTTACCGCCAGGTTCATTGTAATCCCGTATTGCTGCAAAAAAATCATCGCCTGCCGCAAATCTCTTTTTTCATTGACCTGATCTGCGATCTCCATCGCCTTGCGCTCGCTGATCCCCTTGATCTCAGCCAGACGCTCCGGCTCCTCCTCGATGACCCGGAACGTATCCTCCTTAAATCGCCGCACAATGCGCGCCGCGAGTGCCAGACCGATTCCCCGGATCGCACCGGAGCCAAGGTAGCGCTCAATTGCCTCCTCGTCCTCAGGCGCCTTCTCCTCAAAGCGTTCCACCTTAAACTGTTTCCCATAAGTCGGATGTTCCGTGTAATCCCCCTCAGCTTCGATGTTCTCCCCCTCGGCAATCGCCGAAAAAATGCCCACGCAAGTGACTTCCTCCTCACCGCTCACCAGACCTAACACTGTATATCCATTGTCCGCATTTCTGTATATGATATGTTCCACATATCCTGTTAATTTTTCCAAATCATTTCCCTGCTCTCTGTAAATTAAGATAGAATCCCTTTCCCATAATACAAGAAAAACCTTGAGGAACTCAAGGTTTTTCTTGTATGAATCTATTCAATTTCATTTTCAGCAAAGCAAACCCGCCAACGGGCAGCCCGCTATGTACGACATACTAATCGATATTGTAATTGCGTTTCATCTGCTCATACAGCTGCTGCGTAAAACTTCCACCCACCTGATCTATCACCTCACCCGCAATCACCTGAATCGCGCTGTCCATATGGAAGTCAGTCAACGTCTTCAGAGAGGAATCTCCCTCCTCGTCCTCCATCGTCATATTTTCTTTGACTTCCTTTAAGATCTCCTCCACAAAATAGGAGGTAAAATCCTTACACACCTGCATCAACTCTTCCTCCGAAGACTCCGAGGACAACCCGTTGACGAAACTTTTCATGGACGCTGCATTGTTCGCCGCCATATTGCTCTGCGTTGTATTCATCATCGCCGAAACGCTGTCTAACGAAATACTCATCTATTTCTCCTCCCGGTCAGCCAATCTATCTTCTCAGTGCATTCGCCTGCTCCAACATCTCGTCGGATGCCGTAATCGCCTTGGAATTGAGCTGGTACGCGCGCTGTGCGATAACCAAATTCACCATCTCGTCTGCAACCTGGACATTGGATCCCTCCAGATAGCTCTGGCGCACCTGGCTTCGGATCAACCCTGCATTATTGGCCTCATTCAACGCCGGTCCAGATGCGTTTGTGACTGCCAAAAGGTTGTCCCCAATTCTCTCCAGACCGCCCGGGTTGTTGAACTGGTGGAGACCGATGGTCTGGTTCATGTTCACATAGACGCCCTGCGCGTTCTTGTAACCAAAGCCTCCATTCGTGGCCACCTCCACATTTCCGGAGCTTATCCCCGCGGGAAGGACGATGGGGTTATTGTTCGTGTCGAGCACCATATATCCGTCTGTGGTGGTCAGAGTCACCGCTCCGTTTGGACCCATCGCCCATGTAAAATTGCCGGCTCTCGTGAAGTAATTCTGACCGTCCGCGCCGCGCACCGAAAAGAATCCGTCGCCGACAATCGCAAAGTCCGTATTACTCTCGCTCGCCAGGAGCGCTCCCTGCTTGTAAATGGCAGTGTTTGACGCCACGCGCGTGCCGAGTCCGACCTGCGCCGGGATCGGCTTCTGCTCCCCGTTGGCCGTTGTGGTTCTCGTCTGAATAGTTTGATATAAAAGGGATTTAAATTCCGTCTTCTGCTGCTTGTAACCAACCGTATTTACGTTGGCGAGATTATTCGAAATATTGTCGACATTTGCCTGCTGTGCAAGCATTCCGGTCGCCCCAGTATAAAGTGCTCTCATCATAGCTCAGTTACCTCCAATTCTATACAGCCCCAACCTGATTCACTGCTTTATCTAAAGTCTCATCCACTGCGTTAATGATTTTCTGTCCTGCCTGGTATGCCCTGGTGATAGTAATCATATCAACCATCTCCGACACGACGTTGACATTCGACGCCTCGATCATGCCCTGCTCCACTTTCGCATCGGAAGCGACGATTGTTCCGCCCTCAACCAGATCATAGAGATTCTCACCGTACTTCGCGAGGTAGTTGTAATCCTGGACGTCCACGAATCCGATATTCGCAACCATCACATCGTTCTGATAGATGTTGCCAAACTCATCCACCGCAATCTTCAGATTCGGGTTGACCTGGATCCTTCCGTTGACATTGCCATTCATGGCATCGTTCATATTCAGCACAAAGTCTCCGTCCTTGGTCACCAGATATCCCTGATTATTCACGATGAACGCGCCGTCCCTCGTATATTTCACAGAAGCATTTCCCTGTTTGTCCGTAAACGCAATCGCAAAAAAGCCATTCCCGCCCAGAGCAAAATCCGTGCTGTTATCCGTCACTTTAAAATTGCCCTGTGCATAATCCGTATAAGTCTCCCCGATATGAACCCCCATGCTCATACCGCCAAGTCTCTTTGGCATACTATAGTGGGAGGTATCCTTAATCTTGATCGCCAGCTCATCCGCAAATGTCTGCGACGTAGTTCCCTCCTTCTTGTAGCCGTTCGTATCGGCGTTGGCCAGGTTGTTTGAAAGGACATCTAGCCTTCTCTGCTCGTTTATCATTCCTGTATACGCTGTATACAATCCCTTTACCATAAGCCTGCTCCTTCTTCTGTGCATAAATCTATAGATCTATATCGGCATATTTCTATAAAAACTTAATCGTCATCGCGCTTTCCAGCTAAAAATTCTACAAACTTTCCGGTTCCAATCGCAACACAGGTCATCGGCTCCTCCGCTGTCATCGTGTTGATTCCCGTCTTGTCCTCGATCAGTTCCTCGAGCCCGCGAAGCAGCGCTCCCCCGCCCGTCAGAACAATTCCGCGGTCGGCCACATCAGCCGCCAGCTCAGGAGGGGTTTTCTCCAACACAGAATGCACCGCCTCCACAATCTGCAGGGTCGGCTCCCTAAGCGCCTCCTCCGTCTCCTCGGACGACACTGACACCGTTTTCGGAAGTCCCGTCACCAGATTGCGCCCTCGGACATCCATGGTCTCATTCTGCGCCAGCGGGAAACAGCTTCCAATTTTAATCTTGATATCCTCCGCAGTCCGCTCACCAATCAAAAGATTGTGCTTCTTTCTCATATACCGGACGATCGCCTCGTCAAAATCATCCCCAGCGATCTTGATGGAAGTACTGACAACCGACCCTCCCAGAGAAATAACCGCAATGTCTGCAGTTCCTCCCCCGATATCGACAATCATATTGCCGCAGGGTCTTGAGATATCAATCCCGGCTCCGATCGCTGCAGCAATTGGTTCCTCGATGATGGCCACTTCTCTGGCCCCCGCCTGGTAGGTTGCATCCTCGACCGCCTTCTTCTCCACCTCCGTCACACCGCTGGGCACACAAACGCTGATGCGGGGCTTGCGGAATGTCTTCTTTCCGAGCGCTTTCTGGATAAAATACTTAATCATCTTCTCTGTGACGGTGTAATCGGAGATGACTCCCTGCCTCAGCGGTCTGACTGCCACGATATTGCCCGGTGTCCTTCCGAGCATCAGTCGGGCCTCCTCCCCGATCGCCTTTATCTTGTTGGTGTCGCGGTCAAAAGCCACCACAGACGGCTCCTTTAGCACGACCCCCTTGCCTTTAATGTAAACCAATATACTCGCAGTACCGAGATCAATACCAATATCTGTACCCATCATTTTTTAATTTGCCCCTTTCATTCTCTACCAGTATTCATCTATAGGAAGAATCTTCTTCCGCATCAAAATGGACATAGAAATGCATTTAATCATATTTTTACATATACAGTACCATTATATACAAAAAATGGGATTTTTCAAAGGCTTTTTTTCTCAGATACGGGTTTTTCAAAAAAAATAAGAATTTCTTCATAAAAATAAACTGCGAGAGCATCCTCCTCCCACAAAAGTGTTTGGAAATGCCCTCGCTTCTCGTTCTCTATACTTCCTCTTTTTCGAGATATCGCTTCACATACTGCCCGGTGTAAGACTTGGGATTCTCCGCCACCTCCTCGGGCGTCCCCTGTGCGATGATAGTTCCACCGCCGTCTCCGCCCTCCGGCCCCACATCGATAATATAGTCCGCTGTCTTGATGACGTCCAGATTGTGTTCAATCACAACCACCGTATTGCCCCCCTCCGACAGGCGCCTTAAAATCTCAATCAGCTTGTGGACATCCGCAAAGTGTAGTCCTGTCGTCGGTTCGTCCAGGATATAAATCGTCTTTCCGGTGCTTCGCTTGGAAAGCTCCGTTGCGAGCTTGATGCGCTGCGCCTCCCCGCCGGAGAGCTCCGTGGACGGCTGTCCCAGCTTCACGTAAGACAGGCCTACATCGTAGAGCGTCTGGATTTTGCGGTGGATGGACGGAACATTTTTGAAAAATTCCAGCGCCTCCTCCACCGTCATATTCAGCACGTCATAGATGCTCTTGCCCTTGTACTTCACCTCCAGCGTCTCACGGTTGTAGCGCTTTCCGTCACACACCTCACACGGCACATACACATCCGGCAAAAAATGCATCTCAATCTTTAAAATACCATCCCCGGAGCAGGCCTCACAGCGCCCTCCCTTGACGTTGAAACTGAAGCGCCCCTTCTTGTACCCCTTCGCTTTGGCGTCCGGCGTAGCCGCAAAGAGATCGCGGATCATGTCGAAGACACCGGTGTAGGTCGCCGGGTTGGAACGAGGTGTCCTGCCGATCGGAGACTGGTCAATATCGATGACCTTATCGAGCGCTTCCATCCCCAGAATCTCATCGTGAAGTCCCGGAATACAACGCGCGCGGTTTAGGTCCCTGGCAAGGCGCTTATAGAGGATCTCGTTGGTCAAGGAGCTTTTTCCAGATCCGGATACACCCGTGATACAGGTCATAATTCCGAGTGGAATCTTCACATCAATATTTTTCAAATTATTCTCGCGCGCTCCCTTGATCGTCAGATAACCGGTCGGCTCTCTGCGCTCCCGAGGCACTAGAATCTGAATCCTGCCGCTCAAATACGCCCCCGTGACGGAGTTTTTATTCTTCATAATCTCCTGCGCAGTGCCACACGCAACGACTTCTCCACCGTGGGAGCCAGCTCCAGGTCCGATGTCCACAATATAGTCTGCCGCCATCATGGTATCCTCGTCATGCTCAACCACGATCAGTGTATTCCCAAGCTCTTTGAGATTTTTCAACGCGCTCAGGAGCTTGTCATTGTCGCGCTGATGCAGACCGATGGACGGTTCATCTAAAATATATGCAACACCGACCAAACCGGAGCCGATCTGCGTTGCGAGACGTATGCGCTGCGCCTCCCCGCCGGAGAGCGTGCCGGTCGCGCGGGAGAGCGACAGGTAATCCAGTCCGACCTTATTCAAAAAGCCGACCCTCGCACGGATCTCCTTTAAAATCTGGTCACCGATCACCTGCTGCTGCGCATGAAGCTCCATCTTTTCCAGAAACGCGTTCAGATTCTTCACCGACATGTTGGTCATCTGAAAAATATTCTTGTCAGCGACCGTCACTGCAAGCGACTCCTTTTTCAACCGCTGCCCTTTGCATTCCTCACACGGTGTGATACGCATGAACTGCTCGTATTCCTGCTTCATAGTGTCAGATCCGGTCTCGCGGTAGCGGCGCTGTACGTTGCGAATCAAACCCTCAAACGCCACCGCGTACACTCCCTCTCCCCGCGCGCCCTTATATTGAACCTGCACTTCCCTTCCGTTCGTTCCGTGAATCAGCACACGCTTGACTTCTTCTGGATAGTCCACATAGGGCGTCTCCAGCGAAAAATGGTACTCTGCTGAAAGCGCCCTCAAAATCGCGTAGGTAAAACTGGACGGATCCGTGCAGGACTGCCATCCCATAACCTGAATCGCTCCCTCCGCGATGGACAAACGCTTATCCGGAATCATCAGATCCTCGTCAAATTCCATCTTATATCCCAGACCAAAGCAGGTCGGGCAGGCGCCAAACGGGTTGTTAAATGAAAAACTCCGCGGCTCCACCTCATTGACGCTGATCCCACAATCCGGGCAGGAAAAACTCTCCGAGAACTGGATCATCTCCCCATCCCCCGCGTCCACGGTCATGAGACCTTCCGCAAGCTCCAACACATTTTCGATGGAATCTGCAAGGCGCTTCTCGATGCCCTCTTTCACCATCAGACGATCCACCACGATCTCAATGTTGTGCTTTTTATTCTTCTCCAACTTGATTTCCTCGGTCAGCTCATACATATTCCCGTCCACGATGACACGCACGTAGCCGCTCCGCTTTGCCTGCTCGAAAAGCTTTACATGCTCGCCCTTGCGCCCACGCACGACCGGGGCAAGAAGCTGAATCTTCGTCCGATCCGGCAGTGCCATGATCTGATCCACCATCTGGTCCACAGTCTGTTTTTTGATCTCTTTTCCGCACTTGGGACAGTGCGGAATACCAATCCGCGCGTAGAGAAGGCGAAAGTAATCGTAGATTTCTGTGACAGTTCCCACAGTGGAACGAGGGTTGCGGTTCGTGGATTTCTGGTCAATGGAAATCGCCGGGGACAATCCCTCAATTTTCTCCACATTCGGCTTTTCCATCTGCCCCAAAAACTGTCTCGCATAGGAGGAGAGCGATTCCATGTAGCGCCTCTGCCCCTCCGCATAGATTGTGTCAAATGCAAGTGAAGATTTTCCCGAACCTGAGAGCCCCGTCAGGACGACAAACGCCTCCCTTGGAATATCTACGTCGATATTTTTCAGATTGTGCTCATTGGCACCCCTAATTTTGATATATTTTCTTTCACTCGTTTTTTTCATGCTTTCTTCTTTCTAATCTATTATTCTGCCCAAGCGGCCCGCTCACTTTGTATCGCCGTTTAGACGCAACATATTCTTCAGCTCGATCATCTTATCCCGGTACTCTGCCGCCGCCTCGAAGTTCAAATCTGCCGCCGCCTTCTCCATCTTCTTTTGGATATCCACAACCAGCTTCGTCAGCTCCGACTTGTTCATCGATTCCGGATCCTTTTTGAAATTCAGCTCTTCCTTCGCAACCTTCTTGGACACGGAAATCAATTCCCGCACTGACTTCTGAATGGTCGTCGGTGTGATGCCGTGCGCCTCATTGTATTCCTGCTGAATCTTCCGGCGGCGCTCCGTCTCCTCGATCGCCACGCGCATAGAATCCGTAATTTTGTCCGCATACATAATGACATGTCCCTCGCTGTTTCGCGCGGCGCGCCCGATTGTCTGAATCAGGGAAGTCTCAGAGCGCAGAAATCCCTCCTTATCCGCGTCCAAAATTGCCACAAGCGTAATCTCCGGGATATCCAAGCCCTCCCGCAGCAGGTTGATTCCGACAAGCACATCAAACACATCCAGGCGCAGATCACGGATGATCTCCGCGCGCTCCAGCGTGTCGATATCGGAGTGCAGGTACTTCACGCGGATGCCAAGCTCACGCATGTAATCTGTCAAATCCTCTGCCATCTTCTTGGTCAGGGTCGTGATCAAAACTTTATTATGCTTCGCCGTCTCCCGGTTGACCTCTCCGATGAGGTCATCAATCTGTCCCTCCACCGGACGCACCACGACCTCCGGGTCCAGCAGGCCGGTTGGTCGGATAATCTGCTCGGTGCGCATCAGTTCGTGCTCGCCCTCATAGACGTTCGGCGTCGCGGACACAAACAGCATCTGGTCGATCTTACTCTCAAACTCATCAAAATTCAACGGCCGGTTGTCCTTCGCCGAAGGGAGGCGAAAACCGTAGTTCACCAGCGTGGACTTCCTGGACTGATCACCCGCGTACATCCCGCGCACCTGTGGAATCGTAATGTGGGACTCGTCCACGATGATCAGAAAATCATCCTTAAAATAATCGATCAGCGTGTGCGGCGTCGCGCCTTCCGGGAGTCCTGCCAGATGTCTGGAATAATTCTCAATACCACTGCAAAATCCGGTCTCCTTCAACATCTCAATATCAAAGTTGGTCCGCTCTGCGATCCGCTGCGCCTCGAGCAACTTGTCCTCACCCTTGAAAAATTTGACGCGATCCTCAAGCTCCGCCTCGATATCTCCGCACGCTCTGAGAATCTTTTCCTGCGGCACAACATAGTGGGAGGCAGGAAACACCGCGAAATGCTCCAAGCGGCACTTGATTTCCCCCGTCAGCACATCGATCTCCGTAATCCGATCGATCTCGTCCCCGAAAAACTCCACGCGCACGGCCGTGTCCCCGTAGTTTGCCGGGAAAATCTCAAGTACATCGCCGCGCACACGGAACGTGCCTCGATGAAAGTCCATCTCGTTCCTCGTGTACTGGATATCGATCAGCGCGCGGATCACCTCGTCGCGATCCTTCTCCATCCCAGGCCGCAGGGACACCATCATCCCCAGATAATCGTCCGGGCTGCCCAATCCATAGATGCAGGAGACGGACGCAATGACAATTACATCCCTCCGCTCCACAAGAGCCGCCGTAGCGGAAAGGCGCAATTTATCGATCTCCTCATTGATCGCAGAGTCCTTGGCGATATAGGTGTCCGTCTGCGGTACATACGCTTCCGGCTGGTAGTAATCGTAATAGGATACAAAATACTCCACTGCATTCTCCGGAAAGAACTCCTTAAACTCGCCGTAGAGCTGACCTGCAAGTGTCTTGTTATGGGAGATAATCAGCGTCGGTTTCTTTAACTGTGCGATGACATTCGCCATGGTGAATGTCTTGCCGGAGCCTGTGACACCCAAAAGCGTCTGAAATTGGTTCCCCTCTTTGAAGCCCCGCACCAGCGCCTCGATGGCCTGAGGCTGGTCACCGGTGGGTTCGTACCTGGAATGTAATTTGAACTCCATAATATATTTTCCACCTCCGTCAAATCTAAATCATCCTTCGAACTAAAATCGCGCATTTTAAAGATCAATGATTTCCTGAAATCATTTTCTTTATACGGACTTGACAAATCTAAAAACAAAGTGGCACAGAGATCAAAGAAAGAATTTATCCTCTTTCCTCCTCCCTCCCGGAAAAGCTCTACTTCGCAGAACAACCTATCATCCGTAACATCTGCACTCCATTATAACAGAACAAAAAATAAAAGTACAGAACAATTCGAATGTTTGTTCTGTACTTTTATTTTCATCATGTTATCGGCGCCGTGTTCCACACCAATTCTGTGCTGACCCACTTCGCCTTTTATAAACTGATCCGCTCTCTCACATAGCGCTAACAATCGTATCTGCAAGATCTTTGAGATCTTCTCGTTGCTCTGCGGACATCCGGGACTTCATCGTGATCTGCGCGTCGAGAACCGTCATGTTCTTCATCTGTGCAAGCTCCTCGCGCATTTGCTTGGCAGTCGACACCGCCCAGGTTCCATTCTCCAAAAGAGCAACCGTCCGATTCTGGATAGCGAGCGCCTTCATATCGGAGAGGAGATTCTCCATGATCGGATGGATTCCCGCATTATAGGTCGGTGTGGCAAACACCAGATGACTTGCCCGGAAAATTTCCCCAATCAGCTCCGACAGCTGCGTGTTCGACACATCATGCATGGCAATTTTTTTCACCCCTCGCTCGGCGAGACACCCCGCCAGCGCATCCACCGCGGAAGCCGTATTGCCGTACATGGACGCGTACAGAATGACAACTCCCTTCTCCTCCGGCTCGTAACTGCTCCACTTCTGATATATGTCCAAAATATATGAGAGATTCTCCCGCCAGATCGGTCCGTGCAGCGGGCAGATGACCTCCACCTGGCGCGTCTGCATCTTTTTCAATAATGCCTGTACTGACGCGCCATATTTTCCGACAATATTCGCATAATAGCGCCTCATGTCATCCAGCCATTCGCGCTCAAAATCAATCTCATCCGCAAAAATATTACCGTTGAGTGCCCCGAAAGTTCCAAAACCATCCGCGGAGAACAGCACCTTATCCAGCTCATCGTAGGTGACCATCGTCTCCGGCCAGTGTACCATCGGCGCCATGATGAACTGAAGTGTGTGCTTTCCGACGGAGAGCGTATCCCCCTCCTTGACGATAATTCCTCGCTCGTTAAAGCCCGTCCCAAAAAACTGCTCCATCATCGCAAATGTCTTGGCATTTCCGACAATCTGAATCCCTGGGTATCTGCGCACGATATCACCGATCATCGCGCAGTGATCCGGCTCCATATGGTTCACGACCAGATAATCCAGCGCGCGATCCTGCAGCACATATTCCAGATTCTCGAAAAACTGTCCCGCCACGGCAGTGTCAACCGTGTCGAGCAGCACTGTCTTCTCATCCATAATGATGTAGGAATTGTAGGACACCCCTTTGGGGATCGAAAAGATATTCTCAAACAGAGCCAGTCTCCTTAAACTGGCTCCAATCCATATAATATCCTTGGTAATATTTCTAACGTTGTACATTTCAGATAACCTCCTGCAAGTCAATCACTCTTGTTATGCCATTTACTGCGCCATTTTACCGCAGCACTGCTTGTATTTCTTCCCCGAGCCGCAGGTGCATGGATCGTTGGGGTAAACCTTCGCAGCGACGCGCTTTTTCGGCGTGCCCGCTGCGGACTCATCCTTGTTCGTGCCGGTTACCTTCGCCACCTGCTCACGCTCCACCCTCTGCTCAATCTTCACATGATACAGCAGACGAACTGTATCCTCCTGGATATTGGCAATCATATCGTCGAACATATCAAAGCCCGCCATCTTGTACTCCACCAGCGGATCTCTCTGCCCGTAGGACTGCAGACCGATACCCTGGCGCAGCTGGTCCATATCGTCGATGTGATCCATCCACTTGCGGTCAATGACCTTTAAGAGCACGACACGCTCCAACTCGCGGAACTGTTCCGGCTCCGGAAACTCCGTCTCCTTCGCCTCGTAAAGCTTCACCGCGCGCTCCTTCAACAGATGCTTCAGCTCTTTGTTGTTCTTGACGCCGTCGACATCCTCCTGCGTGACCGGCTTCACCGGTATCATCGATAACAGGAGCTGGTTGAGTTCATTGAGATCCCACTCCTCCTTCGGCAGATCGGGCAAGATACAGGTATCCACACTGCTCTCAACGCGGTCGGTGATCATCTTAAAGATCACATCCCGCATGCTCTCCCCATTCAACACGCGCAGTCGCTCCGCGTAGATGATCTCCCTCTGGTCGTTCATCACCTGATCGTACTCAAGCAGATTCTTTCGAATGCCGAAGTTGTTCCCCTCGATCTTGGTCTGTGCCCGCTCGATCGCGGAGGTCAGCATTTTGTGCTGAATCTGCTCATCCTCCTTGACCCCGAGCGTGTTGAAGATATCCATCAACCGCTCGGACCCAAACAGGCGCATCAAATCATCCTCAAGAGAAATGAAAAACTGTGATTCTCCCGGATCTCCCTGACGGCCGGAACGGCCGCGCAGCTGGTTGTCGATACGTCTGGACTCGTGGCGTTCCGTGCCGATGATCTTCAGTCCGCCAGCCGCCTTCGCATCGTCGTCGAGCTTGATATCCGTACCGCGCCCTGCCATGTTGGTTGCGATCGTGACCGCCCCGTGCACGCCGGCTCCAGCCACGATCTCCGCTTCCTTCTCATGGAACTTCGCATTCAGGACAGTGTGCTGGATTCCCTCCTTCTTCAGGAGACCGCTGATGATCTCCGAGGTCTCGATGGTGATCGTACCCACGAGAACCGGCTGCCCGATCTCGTTCGCCTCCTTCACCGCCTGAACCACCGCGCGATATTTTTCCCGCTTAGTCTTGTACACCACATCCTGCCTGTCGATGCGCTGCACCGGGCGGTTCGTCGGGATCTCCACAACATCCATACCGTAAATATCGCGGAACTCCTTCTCCTCCGTCAGCGCGGTACCCGTCATGCCGGATTTCTTCTCAAATTTATTAAAGAAGTTCTGGAAAGTGATAGTCGCAAGCGTCTTGCTCTCCCGCTTTACCTTCACGTGCTCTTTCGCCTCAATCGCCTGGTGCAGACCGTCGGAATAACGGCGTCCCGGCATGATACGTCCGGTGAACTCGTCGACAATCATGACCTCATCGTCCTTGACCACATAGTCCTGATCGCGGAACATCAGATTGTGCGCCCGCAGCGCGAGGATGATATTGTGCTGAATCTCCAGATTCTCAGCGTCCGCGAGATTCTCAATCTTGAAGAACTGCTCCACCTTCTTCACGCCATCCTGCGTCAGGCTGACCACCTTGTCCTTTTCATTCACGACAAAATCGCCGGTCTCCTCCTGCTCAATGCCCATGATCGCATCCATCTTGGAGTACTCCGGCACATCCTCCCCGCGCTTCATCTGACGTGCCAGGATATCGCACGCCTCGTACATTCTGGTAGATTTGCCGCTCTGTCCCGAGATGATCAGAGGCGTTCTCGCCTCATCGATCAGCACCGAGTCAACCTCATCGATAATCGCATAGTGCAGCCCGCGCTGCACCAGCTGCTCCTTATAAATGAGCATATTATCGCGGAGATAGTCAAATCCAAGCTCATTGTTGGTGACATAGGTGATATCGCAGTTGTACGCCTCCCTGCGCTCGTCGTTGTTCATAGAGTTCAGCACGACGCCCACCTTGAGTCCGAGGAACTCATGCACCTTCCCCATCCACTCGGCATCGCGCTTCGCCAGATAATCATTGACCGTCACGACGCACACACCCTTGCCATCCAGCGCATTTAAGTACGCGGGGAGCGTTGACACCAGCGTCTTTCCCTCACCCGTCCGCATCTCCGCGATGCGGCCCTGATGGAGAATGACACCGCCGATGATCTGCACGCGGTAATGCTCCATGCCGAGCACGCGCTTCGCCGCCTCGCGCACCGTCGCGTACGCCTCCGGCAAAAGGTCGTCGAGTGTCGCCCCCTTATCCAGCCTCTCTTTATACTCTTTGGTCTTATTTCTAAGCTCCTCATCGGAGAGTGCCTGCATGGCATCCCGGTAGGACTCCACCTTGTCCACGGTGGGGTAAATCCGCTTTAATTCTCGCTCACTGTGAGTTCCGAAGATCTTTGTCAATGCACTCATAAAAACTCCTATCCCTGTCCGCGCATCTGCCTTCCCGCGCGCGATCATTTCTTTACGGGGCACCTTAAAAAATGCAGAATCCCCGCACAATACTGTTATTGTAACACTTTTCCAAGTGTACTACAATAAAAATAAGAGTAAATGATTTGTAAATTTTTTATTAACTAGATTCTGCCGTCGGAAGCAAATAACGTCGCGCAATCCCCCATTTTTTCCTTGCATCCCCACGCTTCCACATTTATACTGGATAACGTAGCGAAAAACAGCTGCCCGGCACACCAGGATTTCACGCCGCTGTGCAGCCAGATGGAGGAGGAAAATCATGGCGTATGCATACAAGACCAAAGGAACCTGCGCGACTCAGATTGAGTTGGAACTCGAGGGCAATATCGTGCGCAGCGTAAAGTTCACCGGGGGCTGCAACGGCAATCTGCAGGCGATTCCAAAGCTCGTGGAGGGACTCACCGTAGAGCAGGTCGAGGAAAAAATCGGGGGCATCTCCTGCGGCGGGCGCCCGACGTCCTGCGGCGATCAGCTGGCGAGAGCCTGCCGCGAGGCTTACGAGGCATCCATCCAGGCCTGATGTTCCAAAAAAGGGCGAAGGCAAAATGTGCGGCCAACCTGCGATTTCGATACAATTTTGATCGGCATTCGACGGGGCTAACTTACCCCGGGAAGCTTCTCATCCCAATTGTACAGAATCCGAGGATGAAACCTGGATTTTGCCTCGCCCTTTTTTCATTCACCTGACAATCTGCCGTCTTTTATCCCGGACTCTGCAAGATCGGCTGAATCTGCTTTCCGTTGATCGCCGCGTCGATCGTCTCCGGCAGAAGCTCCATCTTTGCGATCATAGAATTTGGCTTGCTCTTACAATTATCCTGCCCAAAAGGCACAAAGTAAATATTTTTCATATGCTTGGTGTTTGGCTTTTGGTGTTTTGTAATTGCGATTGCAATTGGTTTAATTA
>CAJLGN010000002.1 GCA_905206195.1 uncultured Roseburia sp. | reverse complement strand
ACTCCTCCAGACCGTGCGCGTCCTTCGGAAAATGTGCCGGTACCCAGTCAAGGATGACGCTGATCCCACGCCTGTGGCATGCGTTCACAAAGTACGCGAACTCTGCCGGCGTCCCGTAGCGCGAAGTCGGCGCATAGTATCCCGTCACCTGATAACCCCAGGAACCGTCAAACGGATATTCCGAGATGCCCATCAGCTCGATGTGCGTGTACCCCATCTCCACGACATAGGGAATGAGGGTATCCGCCAATTCCCGGTAGCTGTAAAACCCTTCGTCCTCCCTTCCCGGATGGCGCATCCAGGAGCCTGGATGTACCTCGTAGATCGTCATGGGCTGCGCGTAGAGCTCCTTTGCCTTCGCCTCCCTCTGGCTCATCCACTTGGAATCTGTCCATTTAAACTGCGAGATATCCACGACGGCGGATGCCGTGCCTGGTCTCATCTCCGCATAGTTGGCAAACGGATCCGCTTTGTAGAGGCGCCTTCCATCCTTCGTCTCAATCAGATACTTGTAAAGCTCCCCCTCTTTGACACCCGGGATGAAAAGTTCAAAAATTCCCATCTCCTCCGGCTCTAGACATTGCATCTCATTTTCCGTCTCATCCCATCCGTTGAACGAGCCAATCACCCAGGCTCTGCTGGCATTCGGCGCCCACAGATCAAAACGCACACCCTTGATTCCATACGCATCCGTCGGGTGCGCCCCCAGCTTCTGGTAAATCTCATAATGCGTCGCCTGCCCAAACAAATAGCGGTCTAATTCCGAAAAACTGGCCATAACCATCCACCTCTTTTATCTCACATTTTAAAAACTAAAATCTTTTTCGTGGAGAATGACATAGTCATCCTCGTTGTATCTCCGCGAGGTAATAATACTGAACGCTTTCTTAAGTCCCCCTCTCTCCGCTCTCGCGATCGCCCGATCGACGATCTCCTTCACCTCAGAGAGCGTCGTTGCCTGGTCCAACTTTTGGATATTGCTCAGGCTGTTATAGAGCGCCAGCACTCCCATCTCATCGATGGCGTATCCCAGCTCGTCCGCGTAGGACCTTGCAAACGAAACCAGCTCGTCACTTGTAAAAATCGGAATTGTAATCTTCTCCGAAAACCGCGAGGCAAAACCGGCATCTTTGCTGAGTGCCTTGTCAATTCCCCGGTGTGTATCCTCGATAATCACAAGGACACCGCTCTCATCACTTCCCAGAAGCGTAGAAAGCTTTATGGCAGACTCCCTGGAAATCTCTCCTGCCCTCTCGATAATCAGACAACCACCCGCGACTTTTTTGAGCAGAGCCGCTATATCCTTCTGATTCAGCGCGGACGCTTCGATCTTACCGATGCGACCGTTCGGCCTGCCGATCTCCTTCTGAAGCGCCTTGATCATACTGGTTGCCAGTACGGTCTTGCCGCTTCCCTGCCCACCCTGGATGATCATATTGCCAGTGGAAGCGCATCCCCCGTCCATAAGGCGCCCCACTGCCCCCGTCATCGCCTGACAAAGCTGTTTTTCCATGCCTTTGATCGGAATAAAGTATGTAAAGATCTCCCGCTGCTCCTTGGAGAGATTCCGGATCGTCCGTCGTCCGTCCATCTCCGGCTCCGCGATCTTGGGCAATTTGGTCTCTGCGGATGTAAACTCTTTTACCTCCGCCGCAAGCTCCGATTCTGAAAAGGAATCCACATCTTCCTTCTCCGACGCAAGCTCGGACACTTCCGCTGCGAGTTCCAACATTTCTTCTGATTCTCCCAGGGGCAGATCAGCGATTCCCGGCACAAGCTCCGGTATCTCCAATTCTTCCGGCGCAAGGTCTGATATTTCCTCCCGCGCAAATTGAGATGCTCCCGACATGAGCATAGACACAGTTCTGTCCGCAAGCCTGGATACCCCTGGTGAAAGCTTTGGAATATCTCCGTCAGCAAACTCGTTTATTTCCGGCGAGAGCTCCGATCCCGCAAACTCCTCCTTCGCGCAAAGCTCCGTCACTTCCTCTGTATATCCCTCCGGTATCGTCTCCTGCCCCGCCTCGTCCGCGGAAAACCCGTGCGCTTCTGGCACAAACGCGGCATTTGCGGGCTCCTCCACTTCCAAGGCTTTAATCTCCTCCGTATGCCCTGAAATCTCCATCGCTCCGGCTGCTGCAATCTGCTCGTCCATCTGGGCATTCTCGTTGGACAGTCGATCAATCTCCTGCTGGAGAAGCTGGTTCATGTTCGCGACCATCTCCACAGCCCGCTCCTCCTCCATCGGCTCACCGCCCAGATACTGCTCCTCCAAAAGCTCCCGCGGGGTGAGGCCCGAGTCGAGCTTTGGTATGACATCTGCCAGACGCTCCATAATGTCGCCCGCCTCCTGCAGTGCTCGCGCCTTGGCGGATTCCAGCTTCTTCTGGTCCGCCTTCTGCAGGGCTGCCTCCGCAGCCCGCTTGGTCTTCTCCCACTCGGAAAGCACCTCGTCGATGCTCATCTGCCCCGTCACCTGCGGCTCCGTGTGCCCCTTCTCAGAAACCAGCAAGCTCATCTGACCATCGTGATCCTCCGCGAGAAACTCCTTGAAGTTCGTCTTCAACGAATCATCGATCTCGGCATCCGTCTCAATGTGCGGCAGTTCTATGGTATCCCGCTCCAGAATCTCCTCCCTTGGAATCTGCAAATAGGGAATGTCCCCCACAAGCTTCTTGATATTGTCCATACTGTCGTCCACGGTCTCTCTTTCCGTGGCATCCATGATCTGCTGCATGCTCTTTTGCAGCTCTTCCTGGAGATTTTGCGTGTTAAAGCGCTCTGCGGACAGCTTTACATTTGGTATCTGTACCGGCTCATTCACAATTTCCCCGGACTCCAGATTGTCCTCCGGCCGCACCTCCACAATCCCCTCCTTTTTCTGGCGGAACTGCCGGTACTTCTCCTCCTGCTGCCGTGTGAGCGGCTGGTAGAGCATCTTCAGCTCCAGCGCGCGCTCCACATATGGGCCGTCCCCAAACCAAAGGATCAACTCATCGCACGCGTCGATGCACTTGTCGCTCATGCTCGCTTTGTGATACAGGCATGCCAGCTCAAATGCCCATTCCTCCGAGTATTCCTGCTCCTTCAACTCCTCGAGAATGCCGATCAGCGTGTGGATATCCGCCCCCTGCGCCTTGCAGATCTGATACTTTAGGACGTATCTTAAATTGTCGTGCGGGGCGATCTCCACAAACTCCTGATAGTAATCCTTCGCCTCCGCGTAATTCTCCATCTTAACCGCGACCTTCGCAAGTCGGTAGATGATCATCCTTCCGATCGGAGATCTGTCGTACGCCGCGAGAAGAATGTCTCTGCTCTCCTCGTAGCGCCCCGTTTTCTCGTAGATTTCCCCCGTCTTAATCAGCGCGTTCACATTTTTTATCTTATGCCAATTGATCGTATCTGCAATCTCTGCCGCCTCTTTGTAGCGGTTCTCAGCGGTGAGAGACTTCATCTGATCCAGCTTTAATTTATATTCGTATTTGTCCAACTCTGCCACCTCAAAATGTGCATTTTTATCTATTTTTATTAACTTTTAGTTTATCATACGCATTTGTAGATGTCAAAATTTATCGAACACCAAATCCCGGAATAAAGTTCCAATTTTCCGTGAAAAAGGGGCGGTCGCCCTGCGCACCGCCCTCTGATCTACTCCCCCTTTTTCGCGGGAGCAGCCTCTTTTTTCTTTTTTGCCAGCTTTCTTTTCTTCACCGATTCCCCCTCATACAAAGGCCGGTTTGTCTCCCGGTCAACACCGGTGAGATACACATAGCTCTCGGTGTCCTCCGTCAGCCCCCGCTTCCGCAGGAAATAGTTCACCGACTTCCTGGTAATATAATAAATGACCGCCATGATCGGCACGCCGAGCAGCATCCCCGGAAATCCCCAGAGACCGCCGAAGACCAGAATCGCAAATACCACCCAGAAGGAGGACAACCCGGTGGAGTCTCCCAGAATCTTTGGCCCAATGATGTTTCCGTCGATCTGCTGGAGCACAAAAATAAAGATCAAGAAATAGAGTCCCTGGATCGGATCCTGCAGTACCACGATCAAAAAGGACGGAATCGCGCCGATAAATGGTCCAAAAAACGGGATGATGTTGGTCACACCGATAATCACTGCCAGAAGCATCGTATCCGGCATTTTCATAATTGCGAGCACCACATATGCCAGCACGCCGATGATCGCGGAGTCCAGGAGCTTTCCTGATATAAATCCGCCAAATATCTCGTTGCTCTTGTGGACAGTCTCCACAATGACATTCGCCGGCACCGGTTTAAACAGCGCGTAGATAATTTTTTTTGCCTGACCGGCAAACATCTCCTTACTCGCCATCACATAGACGGAGACGATCACACCCACGAGCACATTGAGCAGAAACTTCAAACCGTAAATCACACCGCCGGTAATCGATTTGAGATACAGCTGCGACTTCACCAGCAGATCTTCCTCCAAAAACTTCTGCAATGTCTCGCTCGCCTTCTGAATCACACTGTTGACAACCGCTGCGGCCTGGGTGTCCCCCTGCGTGAAATCATTCACCCACCGCACCAGATTGTTCACCCCACCCGGGAGCCCGACCGCCATCTCCTGGATGCTCTGCGTGACAGACGGCACGATCGCCGCGCCAAGGAGAATCAAAATGCCAACCAGAAACAGCAGAGAACCTGCAATGGCAACGCCCCGGCAGGTCTTTTTCATTTTCTTCTGGCTCTTCATATGGGGAGTCAGAATTTTTATGAGATACCTTTCCAGAAACCTCATGATGGGATTGAGCAGATATGCCAATACCAGCCCTATAATGATCGGCTGCAAAATGCCCGCAACTTTTTTCCAAAAACTCGTAAAGTCTTGATATCTGTATAGCAGGAAAAAAAATAAAATACAGCAACAGAATGTGATAAATACAATCAGCGCGATCGTCATGTACTGCTTTAAGCTTCCGCTGCGCACTCCGTCTGCCATTTCCCCTGGGTTCTGTCCATCGTGTCCAAGATCGTTCAAAATATTACTTCCCCTTTTCTGTTGTAGAATCTTTTTGTTTCATTATAACCGATCTGATTCTTTTTTCAATCGGGAAAGTGTCCATTTTCGATTCATTTTAAATTCTAACGAAATCTTAATGATTACAATTTCAGCGACGCGATCACACTCTTAAGCTGTTCCGCCGACGCCAGCAGATCCTCCTGTTCTTTTTCACTGAGCGGAATCTCAAGCACCTTCTCCACACCATTCTTTCCGACAACAGACGGGATACTTAAGGAGAGCCCCCTCAGCCCGTACTCGCCGTCAAGCGCCACAGAGACCGGGAGCACTGCCTCCTCATCTTTGATGATGCACTCCGCAATCCGCGCAACCGCCATCGCGATGCCGTAGTATGTCGCCCCCTTGCGCTCGATGATATCGTAGGCGCTGTCCCGCACATTCTCATAGATGTTTCGCATGGAATCATCGTGGTCAAAGTGCCCTCTGATCTCACAGAAATGGTTCAAATCGATCCCCGAAACATTTGCTCCGCTCCACACTGGAAGCTCACTGTCGCCGTGCTCTCCGATGATGACCGCGTGGACACTTCGGCTGTCCACGTCGAGATGGCGCCCCAGCAGGTACTTAAGCCTTGCCGTGTCAAGAACCGTCCCCGATCCAAACACGCGCTCCACCGGATAGCCGGAAATCTTTTGCGCCGCGTGGGTGAGCACGTCCACCGGGTTTGCGACCATAAGCAGAATCCCCTCAAAGCTCGTCGCTGTGATCTGCGGGATAATAGATTTTAAAATCCCGACATTTTTCTCAATGAGGTCAAGTCTGGTCTCCCCGGGTTTCTGATTTGCTCCCGCTGTGATGATGACCAGCGAACAGTCCGCCACATCGCCGTAATCGCCCGCGTAGATATCCATCGCCGCGGTGTAGGGCAGACCGTGGCTTAAATCCATCGCCTCGCCCTCCGCCTTGGCATGGTTGGCGTCGATGAGCACCAATTCTGAAAATATACCTTTTTGCATAAGGCTGAATGCAATCGATGATCCCACGAATCCACATCCGATGACCGCCGCTTTTCTTAAATTTATCATAGTAATATTCTCCCTTCCATCTGCGCCGCGCACATCGCATCTGCGCCGCGCGGCCTTCCAACTCTTACTCTCAGTTTTCCGCCCGCTCCATTTTTCTATTCTTTCACAGGCATGGTTTTTCATTTCTCCCATATCATACCAGATAAGTAGGAATAAGTATGTTGGAAATACAACAAAAAAAAGAAAAACTGATGTAAAACAAAATCCACGCTTTACGCTCCAAGCAAATGGGGCCAGAAACGCTTCGACGCAAACTTAGTCTCGGCTTATTTTCGCCCCATTCGCTCAAAAGTTCTAAGTCAGTTGGATCTGTTTCGCAACAGTTTTTCTGTATCTATCTTTCCGGTCTATTCTCGGGTCTTATTCTCTATAATAATTGATCAGGCATCCCTTCGCGATGATCTCGCGCTCGTCGTCGGTCATCGCTCCGAGTCCAAGCGAGAACTCCACAAGCTCCTTGCCCTTTACCACGTACGCGGTGATCTCGGACTTCTTCTGTGCGACCGCCTCCCTGATATCTGGGATAAAGATATAGTCGAGGTTCCGGAACGGCAGCTCGCCCTCCGGGATGAGGAACGGGAGCATGCCCCAGTTGATGAGGTTCGACCGGTAACGCTTTGTCGCGTACTCATTGGCGATATTTGCCCATCCGCCCAGCACCTTCTGGCAGGAGGCAGCCTGCTCTCTCGCGGAGCCGTCCCCCGGCTTCACCGCAAAGATTGTGCTGCCAAAGCCAAGGTATCCGTCTTTTCTCGTCTCCGCAAACTTTTTGTCCGGGAATGCAGCTTCCACCGCCGCCATCACAGGCTTTAGCTCCTCCACGGCATCGAGCGGACAACGCCCCTCCTCGATGGCCTTCTGCGCCTTCTGAATCTCCTTCGCTCTGCCGACGTACTGCGGATCCTTTCTGGAGAGCGCAAACTCGGCAAGTCCCAGTGGATTTGAGCGGAAGGAGGAGGTCTCTCCCGACGGGATCAGCTCATCCGTAGTCGTCACCGGATCGTGAATCTCGGAGACAACCTGCAAGACCATATGTTCCGGCAGCGCATTCATCGCCGGCCAGTCCTTGATGTTTGGTCCGAGCTGAATCTCCACAGATGGATCCGGAACTCCCTTGCTGTCGAAAACGCGGTTCTCATAAATCGTCTTGTCAAAGAAATACTTCGGCTTCGTGAAATCCACATCCACGTCGGTCGCGGAGGTGAGATAGCCCTTGTTCGCCGCAGTCGCCGCGATGGATCGCGCGTCCATAAGAGCCACGGACACCACCTGCCCGTTCTGCACCTTGGATCCCTCGCGGTTCGGGAAGTTTCTCGTGGAATGGCGGATGGAGAACGCATTGTTCGCCGGGGTGTCCCCCGCGCCAAAGCACGGTCCGCAGAACGCCGTCTTTACGATCGCTCCCGTCTGCATTAGTGTCGCAACCGCCCCGTTTTTGACAAGTTCCATATAAATGGGCGTGCTGGCAGGGTAGACACTCAGGGCGAACTCGTCCGGTCCGATGGAGGCTCCGCGCAGGATATCCGCAGCGTCGCAGATATTCTCAAAGCCGCCGCCCGCGCAGCCCGCGATGATACCCTGATCCACATACAGCCTACCGTCTCTGACCTTGCTCTTCAAATCAAGATCAATCGCTCCGTCAAAGCTCACTGCCGCCCGCTTCTCACAGTCGTCTAAGATATCCATCAGATTCGCGTTCAACTCCTCGATGGTGTAGGTGTTGCTCGGGTGGAACGGCATTGCGATCATCGGCTTAATCTGGCCGAGATCGACCTCAATCATTCCATCGTAGTAAGCGACAGTGCCAGGATTCAACTCCCTGTACGCCTCGCTTCTGCCGTGAATCTCGTAAAATTCTTTTACAGCATCGTCTGTTCTCCAAATGGAGGACAGACAGGTTGTCTCGGTCGTCATGACGTCCACGCCGATGCGGAAATCCACACTCAAATTGGAGACACCCGGTCCCACAAACTCCATAACTTTATTCTTGACATAGCCGCGGTCGAACACCTCGCCGATGATTGCGAGCGCGATATCCTGCGGGCCCACACCCTTCGCCGGCACTCCAGTCAGATAAACACCGATGACGCCCGGCATGTCTACGTCGTACGTCTTTGAGAGCAGCTGCTTTACCAGTTCCGGCCCTCCCTCCCCGACTGCCATCGTGCCGAGTGCCCCGTATCTAGTGTGAGAATCCGAACCCAGAATCATTGTGCCACAGCCCGCCATCATCTCGCGCGCAAACTGATGAATGACCGCCTGGTGCGGAGGCACATAAACGCCTCCATACCTCTTGGCACAGGTGAGGCCAAATATGTGGTCATCCTCGTTGATCGTGCCGCCCACCGCGCAGAGACTGTTGTGGCAGTTCGTCAGGACATAGGGAATCGGGAACTTCTCAAGCCCCGAAGCCCGCGCCGTCTGAATGATCCCCACAAATGTGATGTCGTGGGAGGCAAGCTTGTCAAACTTGATCTGAAGCTTCTCCATATTCCCGGATGTGTTATGTTCCTTTAAAATATTATATGCGATGGTGTTGGCCGCCGCTTCCTCTCTCGTGACCGCACGGCCCGTCTGCGCCGCCAGAGCCGCGGATGTCTCAGGGCCATCTTCCACCAGCTGATTTCCGTTTACCAGATACACACCGTTGTCGTATAATCTCATATTTTCCTCCAATCTATATGCCCCCGTGCACCGCCAAATTTTCCAGTGGCGTGTGCCGCACCAGTCTTCTATCCCCCGGGCGGCGGACACTTTCTCTGAAAATTATATAATCAGCACTCTTAAAAATCAAGCGCTTTCCCACTTTAATTTGATAAAACCATAAAATCACCGTTGCAGGAGAAGATCTCCCGCCGCAGGGCAGGCTTCTCACAGCGCCCGCGTCCTCTCACAAAATTTCTTTCTCCAGCATTCCGATAATATCATGGAGCGTATCCACCTCCGCCACGATCCGGCTCGCCGTCTCTTGATCTGGTCTTGTCAGATCCGGCACCATAATCGTGCGCAGCCCCGCCTCCGCCGCAGAACAAACACCGTTTGGCGAGTCCTCAATCGCAATGCAATCCCCTGGCTGCTCCCCCAGATCGGCACAGGCGTACAGGTAAATATCCGGCTTTGGCTTGCCGTTTGCAACCATGGTAGCGCAGATCACTCGGTCAAACTGATGGCGGATACCGATCTGCGTGAGGTAGGACTCCGCGCGCACCGGATCTGTCGCCGTCGCCACCGCCGTGCGTATGTTGCGCGATTTCAAGTAAGCCAAAATCTCATCCACACCGTCTTTTTTCTCAATTCCATATTTCTCGATATGTGCGCCCATCAACTCCTTGCGGCGCGCCCGGATGGCACTATAGCAGAAGTTACTCCCGTAAATCTCCTGCAGATAGGGCTCTGCATATTTTGCAGCGAGACTCCGTATAGCAAGAGCATCCCGCGGCCGCATCGGAAAGCCCGCCTCCTCCGCAGCCTGACACCAGTATTTATTGAGCCACTTTTCTGTGTCGATGAGCACCCCATCCATGTCAAAAATAACAGCCTTTACCATATTTGTGCCTCCTGCCTTTCTCCTGACGCAGATCGCCCAGTTCTACTCTCGCCCCGTAAAAACAGGGAGTGTCAGCGTGGCTTTGAACAGATCTCCGTCCACCGAGATATCAAAGATCCCGCCCATAAGCAGCGTCAGATTCTTCGCAATTGAGAGACCCAGTCCACTTCCCTCGGTCGTCCGCGAGGAATCTCCCCGGATAAAACGCTCTGTCAGATCATCCACAGTCCCGTTCTCCACCACAAGGGACTGCTCAGAGACATTCTTGATGGAAAATACTGCCGCTTCCCCGTTCGCCTGTACCTCGACATAGACCCTGGTCTTCTCCAGAGCATATTTCGCCACGTTATTATATAAGTTCTCGATGACGCGATACAGATGCCTTCCGTCCGACCAGATATACACCGCACTTTTTGGCAACTTCGTCACGATTGTCAATTCTTTACTCTCAAACTTCTCGTTGAACTCGCCCCCGGTCTGGCAAACCAGCTCCACAATGTCAATTTTTCCCATGTCAAGCTTGACATTTCCCGAGCTCACCTTGGACGCCTCGACCAGATCTTCCGTCAGCTGCTTTAACCGCTGGGACTTCTCGTCGAGCACTTTCACATAATTTTTCACACGCTCATTTTCGATATGCTCCATCCGAATCAAATTTACATAATTAATTATCGATGTCAGAGGCGTCTTGATATCATGGGAGACATTGGTGATCAGATCTGCTTTCATGCGCTCATTTTTTGTGCTGTCGTCCACCGCGTGTAAGAGCCCGGCTCCAATGTTATTGATCGCCTCCGCAAGCTTTCTCCCCTCCCCGTGCAGCTCCTCCACCGGGATTTTCGCCGCCAGATCACCGCCCGCAATCTCCTCGACCCCCCGGAGAATCTGATAGTACTCGACCGCCTTGCGCAGCATGAGATAAGCCTCCATACCGCAAAAAACAAGCAGCAGAAGAAACATAGTAAGATTCTTATAGTGGAACGTCCCAATTGCCAACACAAAGCAGATGAGCATATGCGCGGCGAATGCAACCAGCACCCGGACCGTCACCGAGCGCTCCCGGAACAGCTTCTCAAGCCCTCTTCCCAACCAATAAACAAGGCTGCTCTCCCACATGACCTCCGCCTTGAGCCTCCGCACCATACTCAGATAAAAAATAAGGAACAGCGCATCCACGATAAAGCTGACCGTCCCGGACGCCACCAAAAGCCCCGGCACATCCCACGCCTGGGTGCCCACCTGCCCCATCAAAAGCATGAGCTCGCCGGCCAAAAGTACGAAGCCTGCAACCATAAGCTCTGTCTTTACCTTGTCAATCTTGCTTAAAGCGATGCTGTCCTGCCCCTCTCTGTGGCCCGCCGCCAGCGTTAAATATACAAGTGTCAGAATCCATCCCACAGTGCTGATTAAGGCTCCCGCAATGCTGAACTTAATCCAAGGGTGCAGCCGCTCATATTCCAGCCTCGCCTCGTACAGATCATCTTTTGCCGACAGCTGTGTATCCACACCGATCACCAGCACCACATGCTCAAGCGGCCAGTACATCTGTGTGCTGTAGCCCCCAAAAAAGTAATTTTCCAGACCGCGGACATCTGTGCCAAATTCCTTATTCTCCATATCATAGATCAGATAATTCCCCATGGTCTTGGCCTCCATAAGGATGGTCTGTGTATCAAACTCCTGCCCTTCCTCCGTATCTGGCTGATTGGTGTACCAAACGTCGTCCACCTTGTACCAATAACAGAAGTTTGTGTCACCCTGCTTAAACTCATTCGTAAACTGAAGATAACGCTTGTCCTCCTCAGAGTTGCGGAGCTCCCCTTTCTGCGAGAGTATCAGGTATTCGCTCAAGTCACTGCACTTTTGCTCAATGCACTTAAGATAGTAGCCGGAGTTTAAAAACTCATCGGTAGCGATGTCCGAAAATGAAAAAATGCTCTTATCAATCAGCGCTGCGAGGAGAAAGATGGAAACCGTCAATATAATCGTAAAAAACGAATGCAAAAGCAGCCCCGTCATTTTCATTCCATAGCCATAGGTTCTTTTTTCCATAGAAAATATCCTCTAATTCTTATCGATCTTATAGCCTACCCCCCAGACCACTTTTAAATACCTTGGCTCCTTGGGATTGATCTCTATCTTTTCCCGGATATGGCGAATGTGTACAGCAACCGTGTTGTCTGCGCCAATGGCATCCTCGTTCCAGATACTCTCATAAATCTGATTGATCGAGAATACTTTGCCCTGATTTTTTACGAGAAGAAGAAGGATATTGTACTCGATCGGCGTGAGCTTTACGACCTCACCGTCCACCGTCACCTCTTTCAAATCATCGTTGATGGAAAGCCCGCCCACTGTGTACACTGTCGCTCCAGTGTCCGCCGCATTGCCCAGCTGCGTGTAACGCCGAAGCTGGGACTTCACCCGCGCCACCAGCTCAAGCGGATTGAACGGCTTTTCCACATAGTCATCAGCTCCGATATTTAACCCAAGGATCTTGTCCGAGTCCTCAGCCTTGGCCGAGAGGATAATGATCGGAATACTGCTCTCCTCGCGGATTTTTAAAGTTGCGCGGATTCCGTCAAGACGCGGCATCATAACATCCATGATCAGAAGATGTACCTCATTGTCCTTGAGTATCCCAAGCGCTTCCTCCCCGTCATACGCCTTTAAAACGTGATATCCCTCCTGCTGCAAATAGATATCGATCGCCTCCACGATCTCCCGATCGTCATCACACACCAGAATCGTCTGCATCGGTATTCCTCCATTTTCCAAAACCGAGTGCAACTGTGCAGCCGCACTCGGTCTCTGTGTCTTACTTTCACTATTACAGTTCATTTTAACAGGAAAATTTGAATTGTTACAGAGGGGATTTCTTAATCTATTCTTAAAATTGGACTTCCAGAAATGCCTTGTTTCGGGGCATTTCCGGGATTCCTGTCGCCGGCGGCGCACGAGTCAATTATTCGATAACCGACAGCGGGCCTCCGCTTACACCTTTTTACAGTACAGCACACAGTCACAAATATTAAAACTTCTCTATAAGTTACCAGTCCAAAAGATTACAAAATTGTGATTGCCCCCACCGGCGAGGCTCTTGTTGCGCTTTATAGCCCCGGACTTCCAGTATTCTCCTATTGCGAAAATATTACAGAATTGTTACAATTCATTTGTACTTAGCTAAGACAAATCCAAAGAAGGAGGATATACTTAATGTGTTTCAAAGTTTTTAACTTTGACATCATGGCACTTATCCGGAACTGCTTCGGATACTAATAAACTTACAGAAAATATGAGATTGCCATAATACATGAGCAACCTGAGGCTTCTGTGCCGTTTCAATCAGAGCACACTGAGGTTTTATGCAAACCCAGGGATTTCTCTTTGAAATTGCACGGAAGAAAAAGGTTGCTTTTGTATTTCCAGCAGTCTCATATTTTTTTATATTCCGGATAAACTATGTGTGACCGTTTTCAATTTTAAGTTGTTCTCCAGGAAACCATGAGTATTCCTTTTTGCGTTAAAATAAAAAAAAGGAGGTGCCGACATGAACAAGACCATGGCAGATCGTCTGATCGAATTACGCGAAAAAAATCGTCTCACACAGAGTGCCGTTGCGAGCCGCATCGGTGTCACGCCCGCCTTAATCAGCGCCTATGAAAAGACAGAGCGCAATCCCAGCATTGACAAGCTCATTGCCCTTGCGGACGTCTATCACACCTCCACCGATTACATTCTCGGACGTTCCATCACGGATTCACACGCTACAATTCTTGAAGTTCGGGACTTATCGGACGTGCAGATCCGCATTCTGCGCGAACTCATCGAGGTTATGAAGGCAACCGAAACCAGTTAAAAAATGCCAGTCTCTTCCGCAACTTCTCCTGCTTCCTTCGATCTTCCTCGATCGCCTGCTCTTTCTCCCGCTGCGCAACTCTGCGCTCAATCGCTCTTAATTCCGCAATCTTTTGGCGGATAATCTCTGTGCGATCGCCCTCCAGCTCCCTGATGCGCCTCTCCAGCATCCGCTTCTCGGCCGCCGACTGCCACCACAGGTAGATCGCTATATCCATCAGAACATATGTCCAAAAAATACTCAACATGACATCGGTCAAATAATACGTCATGATGATAATGACGGGGGGATCCATCACCATCATGGAAGAAAAACAGATCTCATCGTATATATCTTGAAACATAAACTTCCTCCATTCCTTTTTCCACTGCCCTTTGCTTTCTCTTTTTTCCTTTTCTTTTTCTTCTTCCTCTTTTTCTCTTTTTCTAAGAATATTCCACATGATATACCTCTTTCTATCACTACAACCATAATTGTTTGTATCAGTTTAACACACAGTTGAAATCTTTTCAATCTATATACGTAGTTTTCTTTTCTTAGATACAAAGTATTTTTTGAAACAAAACGGAGCTGCCGCAGCAGCTCCTCATTCGTCACTCTTTCTAATCTTTCCAAAAAGCGAATGCTTTCCGATCTTTTTCTCATCTGGGTCAGGTTCTTTCTCATCCTCTTTCCACTTAAAATACTCCGCGTCCAGATTTACCTTAATCTCCGGCGGAAGAGTCTCGGCCTTCTCCTCTGGCACCTCCTCCTTCTCCTCCAACGGAATTCCCGCTTTCTCAAAATACTCGGCGTTGATCTTAATTTCCGGCTTCACCTTGGCGTACGCCGAAGGCTCCTTCTCTTTTTCCTCTTTTTGCTTCTCCCGCCGAATCTCCTGGTTGCGCGCTTCAATGAGCTTGAGATACTTGTTGGTATCCCGCAGATCCTCCAGATGACTTTTCAGCTCCATCTGATCTCTGCGGACCACTACTTTTTCCTTCTGCAGCTCCACATTCATCTTATCGCAGATACCTTTCACAGACTCCGTGGCCGTCTGCATGATATCCTGCACCCTGCGCAGCGCCTCGTCCGTGTAGAGCACTGCTCCGGCGTATACATCCTCCGCCATGCGGTTCGCTTCCATGACGATTCCGTTACTCTTTCTGCGCCATTCCCGCTCCGCCGCATCACGGCTTCTCTGCGTCATCTCGTGTTCCTCCATCATCTCGTAAATACACAGATTCAGACGGTTCAAAAGATCCAAGGCCGCCTTTTTATCCACGATGATTCGATTCTGCTCTGCGTCGTATACCTCACTCCTGGAAAATAAAATGTGAATGTCCCGTAAAACTTGTTCTGTCTTATCCTGCGCGCCCATCGCTCTCTCCTGTTACCTGCTGATAGCTGACAGCCTGTGCAGCTGGCAGCCTTTACTATAAATCTCTGCTTCTTCGCTCTCCGTCTCTTCCCCTGATCCGTTTTACCAACTTTATCGGCAACACAATCACCAGCACAACAATGATTATAAGAATCACGGCAGCGGCAAAAAACATCGCCGCGTATTTATTGGGATTTTTTAGAAGATCCACCGGGCTTCTGCTGTCCCAAACTTCCTTTCTTCCGTGCAATTCGCCGTAATATGCAGGCACATTTGCGATACCGTCCCCGTCCGTATCCGGAAATGATTCCATGTATCCGGCAATTGCCTGCCAAGCTTTCAGCTCTTTTCCCTCCACCATCACAATGGTGTCCTCAAAGTCCTCCACTTTTGTGCCGTCCGCATACTTCGGCACAAGGGAGAGCAGTCCGAAGGACATATCCGTAACAGCGCTCAACATCTGACCACTGTAGAGATCCGCCACGACCCGGTAAAGCTTGTCATCCTCAATCTCCACGCGTCCTCCCCCGGGATTGACGAGGTAGCAATCCGTCACCCTGTTCAAGATGAGACGGTTGGGATTATAAGCAAAATTCATTCCGCTCATATAGAGGCGCGCCGTCGTCATGTAGTCGGACACGGACGCGTCGATCTCGGCCGCTGTCTTTAACTCCTCACCGGTCAGATACACGCTCACCAGAGGATAGCCAGGCACACCATCGGGACCGATTCCAAGAGAGAACGAATCGAAAACGTTCTCCACCGTGATTTCCCCCGTGGTGTAGGTGTCGCGAATCGTTCCACTCGGCACCACCGCCAGATCCACCGGCACACCGTCGTAGTCGCTGGCCCCCTCCACCGCATGCACGTAGGCATCTGCTATGATGTCTCCCAGATTATGCTCGGTGTGCACAAACTCAAGATCGGCCAAGGTTGCAAATGCAATGTCATTCGTGGCGAGCACCTGCTCCCGCGTATATCCAAAATCATGCAGATATCCCGTATCCACCGCCTGCATAAAGGAATCAACGATCTGCTGTGTCTGCACGTCCGCAGGAATATCCGCTGTGACTGGAATCAGCTCATAGTCGGATACCTCCCAGCGACCATCCGCTTTTTGTACCATGGAAATCGACCCCATCCACTTGGCGTATTCTCCCGCAGATACAATGTAAGTATCCCCATATACCATCGGCGCAGACAGCCGCGTGTGGGTATGCCCGCTGACGATCAAATCCAGATCGGGGACACTCTTTGCGAGAATCTCATCCTCAGACTTGCTCTTGTCCCCCCACGTTCCGCTGTGGGAGACACAGACGATCATATCAACATCCTCCGTCTCCCGAATCTGCGCGACGGTCTCTTTTACTGCTTCCACCGGATCTTCGAAAATCAACTCGCACGTCGGCGCACATTCCAGCGCATCTGCGCCGAAGACACCGATGACCGCGATATCCACGCCGCCCTTGTCGAGAACCACGTAGTCTTTAATGCCGTACTCCGCAAAGCCTTCCGCGAGCAACTGCTGTCCTTCGCTAAGGCCTGCCTCCTCCATCGCCTCCCAATCCACGTTGCAGACGACAAGCTGCGGCAGAACATCCCCGCTGTCCACCGCGCTCTTTAACATATTAGAAAGTCCTGTCGAACGGTAATCGAACTCGTGGTTCCCCAGCGTCGTGACATCATAGCCGAGCGCTCCCATCACGCGCAGTTCCGGCGCCTCATTCTCATAGATAGTCTGCACCAGCGTCCCCATCGAAAAATCACCGCCATCTAAAACCAGCGTATTCGGATTTTTAGATCGCTGCGCGTCGATGATCGTCCTTAACCGGGCAGATCCGCCGACCTCGTTCTTTTCCCCCTCAAAAATTGTGGCAAAACTGTTCAGGTGGGAGTGTGTATCGTGCGTGAACATGATATCTACCGCCCGTTTCTCCTCCTCAGCCTTAAGCTCCACCGACGCCGCAAGCAGTGGAAGCAGGAGCGCTCCCACCAGCAATCCTGTTATCACCCGTGTTCTCTTTCTCATGTTACCCCCTGTCTGTAATCTGAATGAAGGACGAAATTCGTATGTTGCAGACTCTTTCTCTTATATCTCGATCAAATCATACTGATCGCTTCCCAGACCAATCTTCACCGCCTGCTCAACACAGCTCCTCCAGTTCGTGTCCGGATGTGTCATATGGAAGTGGTCGTGGTGTTTTGCCTCCTCGCTGTGCGCCATGCAGTTTTCGTGCAGCACGCTGTGATTCTCTAGTATCGGCTGCTTATTGCACAGATCTGCGCACGCCATATCCAGCGCCACCGGATCAAAGGACGCCAGCATCCCAACATTGGGGATAATCGGGACATCGTTCTCCGCGTGGCAGTCGCAGTTGGGCGACACATCACAGATCAGCGAAATGTGGAAACACGGCCTTCCCTGACAGACCGCCTTTGCGTACTCCGCAATCTTGTAGTTGAGCACGTCATTGGAGTTGCTCTCGGTCGGATGAATCGCGTCCTTCGGGCAGGCCCCGATGCATCTCCCACAGCCCACGCATTTATCTACTTCAATCGACGCCTTGCCCTCCGCGATCCGCACTGCATCGTGCGCGCAAATCCGGCTGCAAGCCCAACATCCCACACAGAGCGGCGGCGCAACCGCCGGCTTTCCCTGATTGTGCATCTCCATCTTCCCTGCCCGCGATCCGCTGCCCATGCCGATGTTCTTCATCGCTCCGCCAAACCCCGTCGCCTCGTGTCCCTTAAAATGCGTCAGCGAGATAAAGATATCCGCGTCCATGACCGCCTGACCAATCTTGGCCTCCTTCACGTACTCGCCGTCCACCGGCACCAGAGCCTCATCCGTTCCTTTTAGCCCATCTCCGATAATCACCTGACATCCCGTGGAGAGGGGGGAAAATCCATTGGCGTACGCGGTATCCATATGGTCGAGCGCGTTTTTCCTGGTTCCCACATAAAGTGTATTGCAGTCTGTGAGAAATGGCTTTCCGCCCTGCTCCTTCACGATATCTGCCACGACCTTGGCATAGTTTGGTCTCAAAAATGCAAGATTGCCATACTCCCCAAAATGAATCTTGATCGCCGCATATTTATCCGCAAAATCAATGTCTTTCATGCCCGCCGTGATGCACAGACGTCTCAGCTTCTGAAGCAGGTTCTCATGTGCCGTCGTCTTAAAACTGGTGTAGTAAACCTTAGATTGTTCCATTCTTCGCTCTCCTTAAAATGACAAGCCGCATGCCGGATATGCGGCGGTCTGCGCCGCACTCCGGATGCGGTATTGTACTCCATATTTTTGTGAAAATGAGATAACTATATTCTACACGAAACCCGCACATCTGTAAACATCAGACCAGCTGGCAGCAAAATATTTCCTTTTCACAAATCTTTGTGAGGAAACCTTGCAAAAGGCAAGATTCAATTCCCTCTTTTTATCACCTGGCTCTCAATCCTGCTGATCGAAATATATCCGTTCATAACCGCATGCATATCTGTGCCTTCCGCGGGGCATTTTGTCGTCGGATCCCCGCAGGGAGACAGAACAAAACCTCCTCCCTCCAACTCTCTTCGTTGATAGCGGTCTAGATAAAATTGCCCCTGCGCGGGGCGCTGGTGCTCGCAGATTCCCTGGAAATCAGCAAGCTTGCAGCCAGGAAAGTTCACATTCCATATCTCATTTGCCGGGAGCTTTCTCGCCAACAAATCCTCCGTCACAGACTGCAAGTATCTCTCCGTCACTTCACAACTGCCGTTTCCCGCATCCGAAAATGCAATGGCATGGATTCCCTGCATCCGCGCTTCCATGGCAGCTCCCACCGTCCCCGAGTAAGCGATATCAAACCCCACATTATATCCCGCATTCACGCCGGAAAGTACGGCGTCCGGCGTTCCGGGGAGCAGATACTGAAGCGCCACCTTCACGCAGTCCGCCGGTGTTCCGTCCACACTGTAAGCCTGCACGCCCTCAACCGCAAACGCCTCTCGCTGCACGAAAAGCTCACCGCGCACTGTGATCCGCTGCACATAGCGCTGCACTGACCTTTGGGCGCCACAACCCAGACCTCCCCGATCACCTGAACCATCCTGGCGAGGCGCGAAATTCCCTCCGCTCTGATCCCGTCATCATTTACCACTAATATTCTCATATGTGTGACTCCCTACTTTCTGCCTTTCCTGGCTTCATTGTATCATATTCTATGTACAAGGGTAAAATCTGCTTTTCATTTTTCAGTCAAAATAAATCCTCACAAAAACAGAGATACTGAAAATCAATATCTCTGTCCTAAAACATCATCCTCACTCTGGTATACAATATTACCGTCAATTATTGTATATAATATCCGCGCATCAATCAAAAATGGTGTTCCTTTTATCAACACAAAATCCGCATCCTTCCCCTCCTCGATGCTCCCGACGCGATCTGACGCACCGATGTGCTTTGCGGGATGGATAGTGATCGCCTGCAGAGCGTCAAACTCCTTCATCCCGTTGTAGATGGCACGGGCAGCACAAAGTGCGAGATAGCGCTGCTCGATCACCGGCGAGTCCGTGATGATGGACACCTGGCAGCCCGCCTTCGCCAAAATTCCCGGCGTATGGAAACCCTTGTTTTTCAGCTCGTACTTTCCAGCGTGTCCAAACGACGGCCCCACCGCGACGGGAAATCCCTCTTTTGCCAAATCCTCCGCAATCAGCGCACCGTCCGTCACGTGGTCAATCCGAAGATCCAGCTGAAATTCCCTCGCGATCCGAATGGCGGTGTAGATATCATCCGCCCGGTGTACGTGCGCTTTCAGCGGTATTTCCCCCCGGATCACCGGCAACATTGCCTCCATCTTTGCGTCATAGACCGGCAGCTGCTTTAACGCCTCACCATTCAGTTCTGCCAGATCGGCTCTGCCGATCCCTTCCGGACACCCCGCCTCCTGGCACTTTTTGGCGTAAAGCTGCGCCATCTGCAACGTCTCACGCAATTTTGCCGCCACGGACATACGTGAGTACACGCCCTTTTCCTTGTGGCAGTTTTTGGGATTCTCACCGAAGGCGATCTTCATCGCCGACCGCCCCTTCACGAGCATATCATCCACCCGTCTTCCACTGGTCTTAATCACACAGAACGTTCCACCTATGACATTTGAGCTCCCAGGCCCTGTAGATACACAGGTCACGCCTCCCTCCCTCGCCATCCGAAATGTCTCATCCTGGGGATTCACTGCATCCACCGCGGAGAGCTGCGGCGTCACCGGATCTCCAGGCTCATTGTAATCCGCCCCTGCAAATCCGACCGCGTACCCATCGAGCCCGAGATGGCAGTGGGCATCCACGAATCCCGGATAAATATCAATCCCTGTGGCATCGATCACCTTCGCCTCGTTGATCACTTTTCCCTCAAGCACCGGAGCAATCTTTTTAATCTTGCCGTTTTCCACGAGGATATCCGCGATAAACGGTTCCTCCGTCATGGCGTTGTGAATCGTTCCCTGTTTTAAAAGTAGATAACTGTCCATATTTTTCTCGCCTCTCCATATACTGCCCTATTTTCTTCTATGATACATCATCTATCTTTCGTATGCCCACATCAATTTTTTGTTACATCCTTCTTTAGTACCCCTAGCCGCACACATGCGATCGCGGATCCCACAGCGAGCGCCACCAGGTACATGAGCGGATTGCCGACTGTTAGAAACACAAAGATTCCACCGTGAGGCGCCATCAAAGTGCAGTGAAACGCCATGGAGATGGCTCCTGCCACCGCCGAACCGACGATGCACGCGGGAAGCACGCGCAGCGGGTCGGAAGCTGCAAACGGAATCGCCCCCTCCGTGATAAAGGAAAGCCCCATGATAAAGTTTGTCGGTCCCGCTTTCTTCTCCTCCAAGGTAAACTTGTTCTTAAAAAACAGTGTCGCAAGCGCGATCGCGATCGGCGGCACCATACCTCCTACCATGACTGCCGCCATAATCGGATAGTTGCCCGCCGCGATGGATGCCGTTCCAAAGACGTACGCCGCTTTGTTGACGGGACCACCCATGTCCACGGACATCATGCCGCCAAGCAGCGCTCCCAAGAGAACTGCGCTCACACCGTTCATACTATTTAGACCGTCGTTGATCATGGTGTTGAGCGCCCCAACCGGAGGTTCCACCGCGTAAGTCATAATCACACCCACGATCAAAATACCGAACAGAGGATACAAAAGCACGGGCTTTATGCCCTCCAAACTGTCGGGCAGTTTGTCAAAAATTTTTTTGAGTAGTTTGACGGTATATCCCGCCAAAAATCCTGCCACCAGCGCGCCGAGGAATCCGGAAGTTCCGCCTGACGCGATCGCTCCTCCCACAATGCCGACCGCAAGCCCCGGGCGGTCTGCGATGCTCATCGCAATAAATCCGGCAAGAATCGGAAGCATAAATCCAAATGCCGTCCCGCCGATCGATTTAAACATTGCCGCGAGCGGTGTAATCGTACCGAAATTTCCTCGCTCCTGGATGGAAAGCGCATTCAGATCCACCAGAAAACCGTCGATCAAAAAGGCGATTGCGATCAGAATACCGCCGCCCACGACAAACGGCAGCATATGGGAAACGCCGCTCATCAGGTGCTTATAGATCTGATGCCCGATACTGTCCGCCCCATCATCATCACGGATCGCTGTCTCTTTACCGCCCGCGCAGTATGTAGATACGTGTCCGTCCATCGCTCTTTTTAGAAGATCCTCCGACTTGCTGATGCCGTCTGCCACCTTACACTGGATCACTGGCTTCCCGTCAAATCGGTCCATCGGAACCTGTGTGTCGGCAGCGACAATGATGCAGTCCGCCGCCGCAATCTCTGCGTTTGTGAGTACGTTCTTCGCTCCGCCGGAGCCTCTCGTCTCCACCTTGATACGGCATCCCAATTCTCTGGCTTTTTTCTCAAGGCTCTCCGCCGCCATATAGGTGTGCGCAATCCCAGTTGGGCATCCGGTCACTGCGAGGATGTATTTGCCCTCCTTCACATGCGGCATCTCCTCCTGTGCCTTCCCCGCCAGATCCACATCCTTTTCCGCCTCCGCGTTATCGATGACACTTAAGAATTCTTCCACCGTTTTTGCACTGCGCAACCCATCCGTAAAATTTTCATCCATGAGCAGCACGGACAATTTGCTCAAAACGTCCAGATGTACGTTATTCTCCGTGTTAGGCGCCGCAATCAAAAAAATCAAATCCACCTTCTGCCCGTCGAGCGCGTCAAAATCCACACCATCATTGACGCACATTGCAGCAAGGCCCGGCCGCTCTACCACACTGGATTTGCAGTGGGGGATCGCAATTCCCTCGCCGATCCCGGTCGTGCCCTCCTGCTCTCTTTCATACACGCCCTGGCGATAAGCCTCCACATCCCGGACGTTTCCACTTTTTCCCATCAGCTCCACCATCGCATCAATGGCTTCT
>CAJLGN010000001.1 GCA_905206195.1 uncultured Roseburia sp. | reverse complement strand
CGCCACCTTCTGATTTCTTCCGACCAGCCTGAACAGTGCAAAGCATCCGAGTGCAAATACGATTCCGATCGGGTAGGAGACAGAGGCAGGCAGCTTAAAGCCCTCCGGTGCCATCAGGATGTAGGTGCAGCTCACCGCTGACATAAAGGTTGCCGGGATCGCAGCGAGGAGATATTTACCTTTTGTCACTGAGAGATACACAGCGGATACCCACAGAGCGATCATAGCCAATGTCTGATTTGACCAGGAGAAGTACCTCCAGATTTTTGTCACATCCAACTGCGTCAGGAATGTGCCGACGCCGAGGAGTGGAATGGTGAGAATCAAACGATTTTTGAGAGGTTTCTGATCAAAGTGCAGCGCGTCTGCGATGGTGAGTCGCGCACTTCTGTATGCGGTGTCTGCGGAGGAGATCGGACAGGCGATAACGCCGACCATCGCGATCACCGCGCCCACAGGTCCCATGATGCTGTTGCAGATTTCATATACAACGCCGCCCTGTCCTGAGTACTGTGCGATCGCCGCCTGCAGCCCGCCGGTGCCATTGTAAAATGTGCAGCCCGCCGCAGCCCAGATCAGTGCGATAATACCCTCAGCAACCATCGCGCCGTAGAAAATCTTGCGCCCATCCCGCTCGGTCTTCATGCAGCGTGCCATCAGCGGAGACTGTGTCGCATGGAAGCCGGAAATTGCGCCGCAGGCTACAGTGACGAACATAAACGGCCACATTGCAGTCTTGTCGGGGTGCGGGTTGGTGAAATTAATCTCAGGAATCTGATATCCGCGGATAAACAGACCTGCGCCAACGCCCACTGCCATGACAATCAGGCAGATTCCAAAAATCGGGTAGAGTTTTCCGATCACCTTGTCAATTGGAACAAAGGTGGCAATAAAGTAGTAGATTAGCACTACAACGAGCCAGAAATTGCGGTCGAGCACCTGTGGGGTGAGCATCGCCAGAAGTCCTGCAGGTCCTGTGGAGAAAGATACACCCACGAGAACAAGAAGAACGACGGAGAAAATACGCATCACCTGCATCATAATATTTCCGAGGTACTTTCCGGACAGTTCGGAAATTGATTTTCCGGAATTACGCATCGAGATCATACCCGAAAAATAATCGTGGGCAGCTCCCGCAAAGATGGTGCCGAACGTGATCCACAGAAATACCTGTGGTCCCCAGAGCGCACCGGAGATGGCGCCGAAAATTGGTCCAAGCCCAGCGATGTTCAGCAGCTGGATCAAGAAAATTCGAGCTGGATGCATGGGAACATAGTCCGTGCCGTCCGTGAGACGCATGGCAGGCGTGAGGCGATCATCCGGGTGAAAGCAATTTTCAATCACCTTACCGTAGATAAAATAGCCGCCGATTAATATTGCGAGACAGACAAAAAAACTTACCATAAAAAACCCTCCTTCATGTCTTAATGCTTATCTTATTCTCAGTATAGCGAAAAGGGGAGCATATGTGTATGCTCTTTGGCTTAACTGTATATTTGGGTGTGTGAACTGCTGATATCAGCGTATCAATCGCAAAGATTTGACAAAAAAAGCCCGGCGGGAAAAAGTGGCTTGACAAATCCGCACACGGCTCGTATGATAATAAAAAATAATCAAGATGCTGCTCGTGAAGTGGGCAGCGACAACGAGCAAAGGTAGTGAGAGAGAGGAGTACGCGCATACTCCCCGCAGAGAGAGAAATCCGCAGGCTGGAAGATTTCTTGGGAAGAGATGTGTGGAAGGTAGCTTTTGAACCGGAACACCCAAAAAAGCAGAACGTGTCACCGCGGTGGGATACAGCGATGAGCGCGCGCTGCGACAAGTGTTTCCGTCTGATCCCCGTTAGTGGATCGCCGGTTTGGCGGGAAGTGAGGATAGACTCCGCGTACAGTGCGGGGAGGGAATCCATCTTGCTGGATTGGGAAAGATGCTGATTTCAGCCGCGGGACAGCCGCTGGGTGGAACGGCGAACAAAGGTGGTACCGCGGGAAGTCGCCCTTTGCATCCGGAAGGATGCAGAGGGCGTTTTTGTGTGAGCAGGTGAGCGTCATCTCTGTTTACAGCAATCAAAGGAAAGGAGAAACATTATGTGTCAGAATTGCAGCACAAAGGAACTTGCAAAGACTTATGATCCGAAGGGAATTGAGGATCGTCTCTATAAGAAATGGGAGGATGGAGGATATTTCCACGCCAAGGTGGACCGCAGTAAAAAGCCGTTTACCATAGTGATGCCCCCGCCCAATATTACCGGGCAGCTCCATATGGGACACGCGCTGGACAACACCATGCAGGATATTTTGACCCGCTACAAGAGAATGCAGGGATACAATGCACTGTGGCAGCCGGGAACGGACCACGCTTCCATCGCGACAGAAGTAAAGGTGATTGGGAATCTGAAAAAGCAGGGCATCGACAAGCACGATCTTGGCAGAGACGGATTTCTGGAAAAATGTTGGGAGTGGAAAGACGAGTACGGAAGTCGCATCGTAAACCAGTTAAAGAAAATCGGTTCCTCCGCAGACTGGGAGAGGGAGCGTTTCACCATGGATGAGGGCTGCTCGGACGCGGTGCTTGAGGTGTTTGTAAAATTATATGAAAAGGGTTTGATTTATAAGGGAAGCCGCATCGTAAATTGGTGCCCGGTGTGTAAGACCTCCATTTCCGACGCCGAGGTAGAGCATGAGGAGCAGGATGGATTTTTCTGGCACATCAACTATCCCGTAGTCGGTGAGGAGGGCAGGTTCGTGGAGATCGCGACCACCAGGCCGGAGACGATGTTCGGAGATACTGCAGTGGCGGTGAATCCGGAGGACGAGAGATACCGGGATCTCATCGGAAAGATGTTAAAGCTTCCGTTGACCGACCGGGAGATACCGGTTGTCGCGGATGCCTATGTAGATAGAGAGTTCGGAACAGGGTGCGTGAAGATCACCCCGGCGCATGACCCGAACGACTTCGAGGTGGGAAAGCGCCATGAATTAGAGGAGATCATCGTCATTCATGATGATGCGACCATGAACCAGCATGCGGGCAAATATGAGGGAATGGACCGCTACGAGTGCAGAAAAGCGCTTCTAAAAGACCTGGAGGAACAGGGGCTGCTCGTGAAGACGGAGCCGCACGCCCACAACGTTGGAACCCATGACCGCTGTGGTACAACCGTGGAGCCGATGGTAAAACAGCAGTGGTTCGTGAAGATGGATGATCTGATAGAACCGGCGGTAGAGGCGGTAAAGAAGGGGGAGATCAAGCTTCTGCCAAAGCGCATGGAAAAGACTTACTTCAACTGGACGGACAATATCCGCGACTGGTGTATCTCCAGACAGCTCTGGTGGGGACATCGGATTCCGGCTTACTATTGCCAAGATTGCGGCGAGATGACCGTGACAAGAACTGCCCCGGGCAAATGCCCACACTGTGGTCACGGTCACATGGAGCAGGATCCCGATACTTTGGACACCTGGTTTTCCTCCGCGCTGTGGCCATTCTCGACGCTTGGATGGCCAAAAGAGACGGAGGATCTGGATTACTTTTTCCCGACGGACGTGCTGGTGACGGGATATGACATTATTTTCTTCTGGGTCATCCGGATGATTTTTTCCGGTTACGAGCAGATGGGCAGGGCGCCGTTCCACACAGTGCTCTTCCACGGGCTAGTGCGTGATTCTAAGGGGCGCAAAATGAGCAAATCCCTCGGAAACGGCATCGATCCGCTTGAAGTCATCGATAAGTACGGCGCGGATGCACTGCGTCTGACACTGATCACCGGAAACGCTCCGGGAAATGACATGCGTTTTTATTGGGAGAGAGTCGAGGCGTCCAGAAATTTTGCAAATAAGGTATGGAATGCATCCAGATTTATCATGATGAACCTGGAGGGCGCAGAGATTACAGAGCCGCCGATGGAAGAATTAAAGCCTGCGGACAAGTGGATTTTATCGAAGGTCAACACGCTTGCAAAAGATGTCACGGACAATATGGATAAATACGAGATGGGCATTGCAGTACAGAAAGTCTATGACTTTATCTGGGATGAATTCTGTGACTGGTACATTGAGATCACAAAAGTCCGCACTTATAATAAGGAAAATGATCCGGCATCGGCAAATGCGGCATTTTGGACCTTGCAGACGGTTCTGAGCGAGGCGCTAAAGCTTTTGCACCCATTCATGCCATTTCTCACAGAAGAAATCTTTTGCACACTCCATCCGCAGGCGGACACGATCATGCTGGCGCAGTGGCCGGAGTACAGGGCAGAGTGGAGTTTTGCGGCGGAGGAGGAAATGCTCGAGCACTGCAAGGATCTGGTAAAGGGAGTCCGCAATATCCGAACAGATATGGATGTGCCGCCTTCCAGAAAGGCAAAGATATTTATCGTGTCCGAAGATGAGACGCTGCGGCGCACGTTTGACATCAATCAGGAGGCGTACAAAAATCTTGCGGGCGCAAGTGAGATCGTTGTGCAGGCAGATAAACATGGTATCGGTGAGGACGCGGTATCTGCTGTAATTCCCGGGGCGACGTTATATTTGCCGCTCGAGGATCTGGTGGACTTTGAAAAGGAGAGGGAACGTCTGTCAAAAGAAAAAGAACGCCTCGCCAAGGAGCTGGTGCGCTCGAAGGGGATGCTCTCCAACGAGAAATTTTTGAGTAAAGCCCCGGAGGAAAAAGTGCAGGAAGAAAAAGATAAGCTCGCCGGTTACGAGCAGATGATGGCGCAGGTAATGGAGCGTTTGGCACAATTTGATGCCTAGTCCGCACCTGTTGGATGATCAAGGGTAAGCGCGCAGTGTAAGCCAAAGAACCCGATGCCTCACTGAGGATTATTCTAAACGACGCCGGATAGATGTGGGATGGGCGTGAAAAATGGAAGCGGGTGTTTTCCCCGCTTCCGTTTTTGTGTAGCACAAAAATTCGTAAGTGAGAGATGGAACCGGAGAAATTTCTGAAAAGTAAATGCTATTTCATGGTCTGTCTGAAAGATTTGCTTGAAAAACATGAGAGGGGCTAGTATTATATAAGAAAGAGACAAAAGTGTCATTTTATGGAAGTGACAGGACAGGGTGGGGGGGCAGGACTATGCCAGTATTAACACACAACAAACCAGAGGTTCGCCTCAGCTACGATGAGATGGAAGCGTATCTGATGCTTCCAAGTCCCGTTGGGGACGGATCATATACGACGGCAGCGATTGAGGCGGCGTTGGAGGCGAAAGGAATCTGCGCGGGCATTGATCGGAAGAAGATCTCTGATATCATCGCGGCAAAGGCGTATGACAGAGACATTTTGATTGCCAAAGGCACAGAGCCGGTCAACGGGACGGACGGCTATTACGACTACAACTTCAACTCGAATCTTGACTACAAGCCGAAGATTCTTCCCGATGGTTCGGTGGACTACTGGTCGGTGCATTCGATTGAGACTGTGGTGGAGGGACAGGTGATTGCGATCTACCACCCTGCGGTGGACGGGTGCGACGGAATCACTGTCCGGGGCAGAGCGATTCCAGCGAAGCGCGGACGTGAGCAGATGCCTATAAAGGGCAAGGGCTTTGAGCGCATGAATGACAATCTGACCTACACGGCGCTTTTGGACGGGAAGATTGAGATGCAGAACGGAAGAATCGTGATACTGCCGGTGCATGAGATTTATGGAAATGCAGAGCTTGCGGGGGGCAACATCGATTTCCGCGGTGATATCGTCATTCACGGTGGCGTGGAGAGCGGTCTTATCATCCGTGCGACAGGGTCGATCACAGTCGAGGGCATTGTGGAGGCATGTACGCTGCAGGCAGGCAAGGGCATTATTCTGCGGAGCGGGATGCTCGGTGGGAATAAGGCGTGTGTGAAAACGAAGGGAGCCATCACCGCAAAGTTCTTTGAGTTCACGGAGATCGAATGCGAGGGGAATCTGGTGGCGGATGTTCTGATGGAGTGCAATGTCAGGTGCAATGGTCAGGTGATTTTGGACGGCGCCCGCGGAAGCATTATCGGAGGCAATATACACGCAGCTCGGGGAATTGCTGTTTCCAAACTCGGAAATGACGCGGAGAAGCGGACGGAGATCTCTGTGGGAGCGGGAATTGAGACATACAGCCGCATTCATGTGCTTGAGAAGGAGATTGAGACAGGAAAGGCGGAGATCAGCCGAATTGAGGAGGCACTGCAGCAGCTTGAGGCGCTGCAGAAGACGAAGCCCATCGGTGCTTTGAACGCTTCGCGCAAGACAGAGCTGCTTCGCGCCAAGATTCAGAATTCTGCAGCTTTGGCGAGCAATGAGGAGGAGCTAAAGCGGCTGCAGATCCTTGTGGAGGATTCCAGAGGGGCGTGCGTTTCCGTGATTCGGCAGGTCTATCCAGGAGTTATCATAAGTATCGATGAGCTCAAGTTTACCCTAAAGAACATCGGAAAAAGCATTGAATTTTTTAAGCTGCCCGACAAGATTGGAACTAGACCATGCTATTATGGTGTCGATTAGAAAGTCTTTCTGCGATAAAAGAATATTTTGCAGTTACATAGGAAAATCTTAATATAAAATTACTTGATTATTAATACCACTATATTATAATGGAAAAGGAAATAATATGGTGGTATTTTTATATGCCCAGTAGGAATAGGAGCTTCTATGATATATTTTGAAGAAGAGTTGAAGAATTGAAAGCCAAGTCTGGAGATCGAGGAAGCGGAGCAGGCGATTTACAACCATGAATTGACCGACATGACAGATGTCCTGCAGGAGATGATGCAGGAGATGAAGCGCGGCATATAGCCGCAGGGGGTCACCGTGAATCAGATGGATCAGGAGAGATTTTGAATGGAATGTTATAGCTGCGGTGCAAAGCTGGGGAGAGAAGATATCTGCCAGAGTTGTGGAACCAATGTGAAAATATATAAAAAAATTATGGTAGCGTCTAATCTGTATTACAATGACGCTCTGGAAAAGGCGGGTGTGCGGAATCTCTCAGGCGCGGTTGAGAGTTTAAAACGCAGCCTTCGGTTTAACAAAGTGAATATTGATGCGCGCAATCTGCTGGGACTCATCTACTTTGAGATGGGGGAGGCGGTAGCCGCGCTGACAGAGTGGGTCATCAGCAAAAATTATCAGCCGAGAGACAACGCGGCGAGCCGCTATCTGGACGAGATACAAAACAATCCAGCGCGCCTTGAGACGATCAATCAGACGACCAAGAAGTACAATCAGGCGCTGCTGTACTGCAGACAGGACAACCGGGATCTCGCGATCATCCAGCTGAAAAAAGTACTGTCCCTAAATCCCAAATTGGTGCAGGGGCATCAGCTGCTTGCACTTTTGTACCTGCAGGAGCGCAAATATGATTTTGCAAAAAAATCTCTGCGGAATGCGGGCAAGATCGACGCGAACAACACGACGACGCTCCGGTATCTGAAGGAAGTAAACAGCGCGCTCAAGGAGAACAATTCAAATAAACGACAGAAAAATGATGAGCTTGTCTCCTATCAGAGCGGCAATGAGACGATCATCCAGCCACGGTATCTAAAGGATAATTCGGTAATCGGAACGGTGGTTAATATGATTATCGGGATTGCGATTGGCGTGGCGATCACCTGCTTTTTAATTGTGCCGGGAGTGAGGCGGCAGGTGCAGAATGAAGCGAAGGCACAGGTGCTTGAGGCGAACGACACGGTCTCCTCCAAGAACCAGAGCATCAGTGCGCTTGAGTCGCAGATTGAAGCTTTGACCGCACAGGTGGAGGAGGCGAAGAACAGCGAGGAGAGCAGCGCGAGCCGTATCAACACCTATGAGCAGCTTCTGATGGCGTACATCGCGTACACGGAGAAGGATACAGAGAAAGCGGGCGCCGCTCTCGGCAATGTCAATGTGGAGTATTTGAGCGATGAGGCGAAGCCCGTCTATGAGACCATTAACACCGCCGTCAACGCGGAGTATATGGGCACGCTTTACACGCAGGGGACGAAAGCCTACAATGCGCAGGAATACGAGACGGCGATCACGAATCTGGAGAAGGTAATCGAGATGAATGAGACCTACGAGAACGGAAATGCGCTTTATTACCTGGCGCAGTCTCACCGCAGGAACGGTGATCTTGAGACTGCGAAAACCTACTATCAGAAGGTGGTTGATCTGTATCCGGGGACGGATCGTGCGGCCACTGCGCAGAATTACCTGGGGGAAGAGGAGTAGGGCAAATCGAATAAGGTTACAAAAGACGTCGAAAGGAATGTGCACACATTCCAAGCGGCGTCTTTTTTGCTCTGTAGGAAATATCCGTTATTTCTATGAACAAAAAGTTCTGCGTGGGATGTGCAGGCGAAATATAAGCTGGTGAGGGTGCGCAGAGCACCCATTGTTCTATGAGGAGGGAGTATAGTATGGAAAAATACTGCGAATTGAAGGAGGGGTGTCTGACGGTCTATGTGCCCAAGGAGCTGGATCACCACCAGGCCAGCATGCTGAAAGCGGAGGCCGATCTGATGATTGAAGCCTGTCATGTGAGGCGTTTAGTGTTCGATTTTTCACAGACAGAATTTATGGACAGCTCCGGGATTGGGGTGATTATCGGCAGGTGCAGAAGCATGGGCTACTATGGGGGAGAGGTGTCTGCACAGAACCTGAATGGGCGCCTCAAAAAAATATTTCTGGTCTCCGGGCTACATAAACTGATTCGGACAAGTGCGGTGGAGAAATCGGAGGATGGGAAAGGAATGGAGAATTTATGATGCAGAGCAAAAATGAGATGAGCCTGGAATTTGATGCACGTTCTGTCAATGAGGCGTTCGCGCGGGTTGCAGTTGCGGCGTTTATCACAGAGCTAAACCCGACGCTTGACGAAGTTGCAGATATCCGGACGGCAGTGTCGGAGGCTGTGACCAACGCGATCATACATGCGTACGATAGCCCGGAGGACAAGGTCGTATTGGCCTGTAAACTGGAGGGCCGGAATGTGGAGATTACAGTCAGGGACACCGGGAGGGGAATTGACGATATCGGGAGGGCGATGGAGCCCTTCTACACAACGAGACCAGAGCTGGAGCGCTCGGGGATGGGATTTGCTTTTATGGAAGCGTTTATGGATGAGGTGCGGGTGACATCGGAGGCTGGAAAAGGAACCTGTGTGTGGATGTGTAAAAGAATCGGTGTGCAGGAAGGTTGATACATATGGAGCGTTTGGCGGAGCTAATAGAGGAGGCACACGGGGGGGATAAACATGCCAGAGACAGATTGATATCCGGAAATCTCGGACTGGTGCATGCGGTTGCGAGAAGATTTGAGAACAGGGGACACGACAGGGAGGAGATTTTTCAGATCGGATGCATTGGGCTTATGAAAGCGATCGATAAGTTCGATATTTCGCTGAACCTTGCTTTTTCCACGTATGCGGTGCCGATGATTACCGGGGAGATCAGGCGCTTTCTGCGGGATGACGGCATGGTGAAGGTGAGCCGCACGCTGAAAGAAAACGGGTATAGGATCAGCAGGGCGAGGGAATGTCTGACAAGAGAGTTGGGGAGGGAGCCGAGTCTTCTGGAGATCTCGGCTGCGACCGAGCTTCAGGCGGAGGAGATCGTGCTGGCGCTTGAGGCAAACCGGGGGGTGGAATCGATTTACCAACCAGTTTACGAAAAGGACGGGGACGAGCTGTTGCTGATCGATCAGATCGGAGGAGGGCAGGCGGGGGACTTTCAGGGGGATGAGCCGGAGAAGGAGGCGGTGTTAAATCGGATGCTTGTCGACCAGCTTTTAGAGCTGTTGAGTGAGTCGGAGAAGCGTTTGATCGAACTGCGCTACTTTGAGAACAAAACGCAGAGTGTGGTTGCGGTGGAGCTGGGTATGAATCAGGTGCAGGTCAGCCGGCTGGAGAAAAAGATACTGTTGCGGCTGCGTGAAAAGATAACCTAGAGCTGCAGACAAAAAATTTTTAGAAATACTTGCGGGGATATCCCAAAAGTGCTAATTTTATTTATAAAAGAAGCTGGGTTTTACAGAAGAGACCCATAGGGGGAGTATAGGATGAACGAAAGAGTAATTACGGATATGGAGCGCAACAACCGGACAGCCATGTACTGTCATCTGTTTGAGGCACTGATCATTGTCGGGACATATGTCGTCGAGATGCTGCGGGGAAATCGCACGGCTCTCTACACCGGGGTTCTGGTCCTTCTGGCGGCAGCGCCGGTCATCGGTGAGCTTTTTTTCTGGAGCAGAGATCGAAAATCAGCTATGATCAAGCATCTGGCGGCGCAGGGATTCGCTGTGATGTATATCTTCATCCTGTTTACGACAACCAACAATATGACCTTTTTGTACGCCATACCGATGATTTTGGTAATATCAGTATACAGTGACCGGGCATACACTGCGAAGATCAGTATCGGTATTATTTTGGGAAACCTGATCGTGGTGGCTGCAGGAGCAGTCACAGGAGGGTTCGGATTCCGGGATATGGAGTCTGGACTTTTGCAGATGATGGTGGTCGTTCTTGTGGGACTTTACTCCTTTTTTACGACGATGACCTCCGAGGAGAACAACCGGCAGAAGCTGAAGCTTGCAAATGACGCTCACGATGAGACGGAGCGAATTCTAAAGAATGTGTCTATGACCTCCCAGGTCATGCAGGTGGGGGTTGACGAGATTCACAGCAGAGTGGAGCAGCTGCAGGAGTCGTCTCTGGCCACGAAGGATGCAATGCGTGAGGTGACTGCGGGAGCGACGGACACCGCGCAGGCAGCGCAGGAGCAGCTACAGCAGACTGGTATGATCGGGCAGAAGGTGGAGATGGTTGGCAATGCGGCGGCGGAGATCACAGAGCGCATGCAGCAGACACTCCAGGTGCTTGGCGCCGGAATCCGCGACATGGATGCGCTGGTAAAAGAGGTGGACGGATCCGTGAAGAACAGTGTGGATGCGGCAGGAAAGCTTGAGACGCTTGACAAGTATATCACGGAGATGAATTCCATCGTGGAGTTGATCGGAGGCATCACAGCCCAGACGAGTCTGCTCGCTTTAAACGCGAGCATCGAGGCGGCAAGAGCGGGGGAGGCAGGAAGAGGTTTTGCAGTCGTAGCGACGGAGATTTCGGCGCTTGCCACACAGACAAAGGACGCGACGGAGCACATCACTAGATTGATCGCGAATGTATCCACCTCCATTGGGCAGGTCGTGGCGGTGATCCGCAATATGATTCAGGGAATCAATGAGCAGAAAGAATCCACCGGAAATACGGCGGTGAGCTTCCGCACAATCGAGGAGAATACCTATGCAATCCGAGATAATGTGGAGCAGCTGACGGGAAGTGTGGAGGAGCTTAAGGTGGCAAATCAGGAGATTATGGACTCTGTGCAGATGATATCCGCAGTTTCGCAGGAGGTGTCCGCGCACGCGAGTGAGACGCTGGAGGCCGAGGAGGAGAATATGAGGAATCTAAAGGTGATTGCAGAGCAGTCACAGGAGCTCATAGCCTTGACCCGGAAGGATGCCTGATTACATATTAAAAGATGATGGGAAAGTGCCGATATAACTTTTAAGTAAGTTAAAGTCGGTACTTTTTTCTTTCTGTTTGGAGGGGTATGATATGAAGTTAACAATCAGAGCGTTTGAGGCTGGTGGTATGGTCAATGCGCCGGGGCAAAGCACAGAGGGTCAGAGCGCACAGCAGGGGAGGAGACAGATTTTTGGCGGGGAGCTCAATCTGGCGAAGGATCCGGTTGCCCAGCGCAGAAAAGAGGCGCAGCAGGCAGCGTGGAATGTCGTGAAGAACGCGTGGGAGAACGATAAGAGTGTGGACGAACAAGTGCGAGCCAGACGGGAGCACTGTGCCCAGATGGAGCGGCTGAGCCAAGAGGCCGCGGATGCGCTTGCAGATTTGAATGAGAACAAAGCGGCCTTAAAGGAACTGTACGGCATCGCAGACGATTCCGGGGAGCAAAGAGATCTAAAGCTGCTGGAGAAGGAGCAGGATTATAAAAATAAGGTGACATATGAACCGCTGACGATGGAGGAGCAAAAAGAGCTGGAGAAGATTCACAAAAAGCCGCTCACTGAATATCAGGCGCGGGCGCTTGAGTTGAATGATCAGGCGGCGAATTGGAAGAGGCAGATGCGGGAGTACGACAGGCAGATGCGGGATGACGTCGGAGATATCCGAGGCATCGAGCGCGAGCGCTTGAAGCACAATCCGATGTTGGAGGCACAGGAGGCCGCGAAGGAGATCCAGAAGGCTGCGAATGAGGAGGTCATCGGGATGCTCATGCAGGAGTCTAAGGATCACGTTGACGAGAAGCAGGAGGAAGACGAGGAGAAGGCGGACGCCGCGAGGGAGGAACAGAAAGTGCGCGAGGAAATGCAGCAGCAGATTGAGCTGAAGCGGGCAGTGCAGGAGGCGCTGATCGAGGGGACGAAGGAGGCAGTTGACCGCGCGCGGGCGAAGGCAAAGGAAGCCCGGACGCCGGACATCGATATGGAGAAGATCATTGATATGACCGCGGGCAACAGCATGGCCGAGGATGTGGGGCAGAGCCTTGCGGAGATCAAGAATAGCATGAAGCTTGTGGAGGCGGACTTAAAGGGTATCAAAGTCGACGAGGAAGTGTAGATCTGTAATGCTTTTGAGGTGTGATGGAAATTTGGAAAGGATAGGGTGCAGGATGGAAGTTGGGATCACAGGAAGACAGAAGATAATAGTGACTGCGGATCAGACGGCGGAGGCGATGGGCAGCGGATTGCTGCCCGTCTATGCAACTCCGGCTATGATTGCGCTTATGGAACATACGGCGAGCAACAGTGTCGCGGGCGAGCTGGAGGAGGGGCAGGGAACGGTCGGGACTCTGCTGCATGTGAAGCATGTGTCCGCGACTCCGGTCGGCATGCAGGTGACCTGCGAGGCAAAGCTGGTGGAGATTGACAGGAAGCGGCTTGTCTTTGAGGTGAAAGCCTTTGACGAGGCAGGACTCATTGGAGAGGGAACCCATGAGCGGTTTATCATTGAGCGGGAGAAGTTTATGGAAAAAGCGGAGAGTAAGAAGGCGTAGATAGAGAGGCGATTGCGTTGCCTGGGGCCAGAAAACAAAGCTCCGATTGCAGAAAAAGTTGGTGTCTGATTGTTACAGATACCAGCTTTTTTTGTCGTTGTGATGCAGAAAATAATATTGCAGAATCTTCACTTGACAAATATTAATGTGGGGAATACAATAAACATATAAACAATTGTTCATATGTTTAAAGAAAGTTGGTGGAAAAATGTCAAAAAATGATTTGGAGCGCTGCGAATGTATGGAAGTGCACCAGGACCTGCTGGACACAGTGATACAGCAGATGCCGCAGGAGGAGGAGCTCTGCGATCTGGCAGAACTTTTTAAGGTGTTTGGGGATTCAACCCGAATCCGAATCCTGTTTGTGCTCTTTGAGGCGGAGGTGTGTGTGTGCGACATCGCGGGGGCGCTTCGCATGACACAGCCGGCCATCTCCCATCAGCTTCGGATCTTGAAACAGGCGAAGCTGGTAAAGAGCAGGAGAGAGGGCAAATCCGTATTCTATTCGCTGGCGGACGGGCATGTGCGGACGATCATCGCCCAGGGAAGAGAGCACATTCAGGAGTGAGAGAGTGTGAATAAGATTAAAAAAGTGGAAAGGCAGGATTTATTTTATGAAGAAGAAATTTAAATTACAGGATCTGGATTGCGCGAACTGCGCGGCAAAAATGGAGGAGGCAATTAGGAATATTCCGGGTGTCAATGATGTGAATGTCAGCTTTATGACACAGAAAATGACGGTGGATGCGGCGGATGACCGCTTTGATGAGATCATGGAGAAGGTGGCTGCAGTGTGTGCTAGGGTTGATCCGGACTGCAAGATTTTGATGTAGGAGAATTTGATTATGAGCAAAAAGCAGAAAAAAATGCTCGCCCGTATTATCACGGCGTTTGTCTTGTTTGTGGGATTGTTGATTGCGGATTATTGGGGTTTTTTGTCAGGTGCTGCGGGCGGACCGATTCGGTTTGTAGTTTATCTCATTCCGTACTTGGTGATTGGGTATGATGTCATTTACAGGGCGGTGCGCAATATCAGCCACGGACAAATTTTTGATGAGAATTTCCTCATGATGATCGCCACGTTTGGAGCGTTTGCGGTAAGAGAATATTCGGAGGCAGTTGCTGTCATGCTTTTCTATCAGGTGGGAGAACTGTTCCAAAGTTATGCAGTCGGAAAATCCAGACAGTCGATTTCCGACATGATGGATATCTGCCCAGAATATGCGAACCTTGAGAAAAACGGAATGCTGATGGAGGTGGATCCGGACGAGGTGGACGTGGGAAGCGTCATTGTCATAAAACCAGGTGAGCGCATTCCACTTGACGGCGTTGTGGTGGAGGGAGAGTCCCTGATCAATACCGCAGCGCTGACCGGGGAGTCGGTTCCGCGAAAAGCGATGGAGGGCGATCCGATTATCAGCGGGTGCGTCAATGGCGCCGGAACCTTAAAAGTGCGAACCACGAAAGAATTTGAAGATTCGACCGTGGCAAAAATCTTAGAACTTGTGGAGAATGCCAGCAGCAAGAAGGCGAAGGTGGAGAACTTTATCACCCGCTTCGCAAAATATTATACGCCGGTAGTCACAGTCGGGGCAGTCATTCTCGCCGTTCTTCCTCCGCTTATGTTGGGCGGCGGCTGGGGCGAATGGGTACAGAGAGCGTGCACCTTTCTCGTAATCTCCTGTCCGTGTGCGCTCGTGATTTCGGTGCCTATGGGCTTTTTCGGAGGGATCGGTGCAGCGTCGAGAATAGGTGTCCTGGTGAAGGGGAGCAACTATCTGGAGGCGGTCGCTGAGATGAAAATCATCGTCTTTGACAAGACGGGAACCCTGACGAAAGGGGAGTTTACGGTGACGGAGATTTTGCCGCATTCCGGAACCCAAGACGAACTTTTAGAACTGGCGGCGCTCGGGGAGGGATATTCCAATCACCCGATTGCTGGCTCCATCCGAGAGGCCTATGGAATGCCGATTGACAGGAACCGAATTTCCCATGCACAGGAGGTTGCGGGACATGGAATCCGCGTGCAGATCGACGGCAGAGAAGTATTGATTGGCAATGAAAAGCTGATGAAAGAAAACGCGGTTTTCTACGAGCCGTGTGACAGCAGCGGAACTGTGGTCTATGTGGCATGTGATGGGAATTTTGTGGGAAGTATCGTGATTTCAGATACCATAAAAGACGGTGCCAGGGAAGCTGTACGCGATATGAAAAAAGAGGGTGTAAAAAAATGCGTCATGTTGACTGGAGATCGGAGTGCTGCCGCGCACTGTGTAGCAAATGAGCTTGGTATCGACGAGGTGCATGCGGAGCTTCTGCCGGGCGATAAGGTGTCAGAGGTAGAGAAATTGCTGGAAGCGCAGGGGGAAAAAGAGAAGCTTGCGTTTGTCGGCGACGGCATCAACGATGCCCCGGTGCTCACCCGCGCCGATATCGGAATTGCTATGGGAAGCATGGGATCTGACGCAGCGATCGAGGCGGCGGATGTGGTGCTGATGGATGATGATGTCCAAAAAATCGCGGCAGTCGTGCGGATTTCGAGAAAGACGCTCGGCATCGTAAAAGCAAATATTGTCTTTGCCCTCGGGGTAAAGATTTTGGTGCTAATCCTCGGCGCGTTTGGGTTTGCAAACATGTGGGTGGCCGTATTTGCAGATGTCGGAGTCGCTGTGCTTGCAATTTTGAACTCGATGCGGGCGTTGGAAGCGAAATAAAAAATATCTGTCTTTCTCATTCACCGAATCTTTGCTTCTGGCCTGTACCGGGTACTTCCCGGTACGGGCCTTTTTCGGTTTTGCTATTTCACATCTGTTCTGCTCCGGTGATCTGTACCTGGCAGCTCTGTAGGGTGGCAAGAGCTGCGCTGTGCGCTTTTGGTGTCACTCCGGCGCAGCAGGAAGCGTCCACACGGATCTCGACCTCCGGGAGGAATGCCTTTAGGAGCAGAGCATTTGAAACCACACAGATATCGGTGCACAGACCAACGAGCTCTATGGAAGAGATCGGATTTTTTGTGTGCGCTTCGCATAGCGCTTGCCCCAGTGCCGGGCACCCGAATGTAACTTTCTCGTAGACCGGGAAATGGTTCTCTTTTTGGATTGCCGCCAGCGCGTCAGTCAGCTCCCAGCCGTCGGTTCCTCTGATGCAGTGTGGCACGGGGAGGTACTTTCCCTCCTGCGTGGACATATAATCGGGTGTGTGCGTGTCCTTGGTGAAGATGACCTTCCCGGGAAAACCCTTGATTTTCTGTAAAACCGCAGGGACGATCTGCACTGCCTCCGGTGTCCCCAGCGCTCCATCCACGAAATCTTTTTGCATATCCACGACGATTAAGTACTTGTTGTCCATAAAAGATCCTCCATTTCCACAAAAGATTCAAGCGTATTTCACTCCACCGATCGCAAGTCAACTGGCCGCCAATCGTTACTTGGATAAAAAGATTGTATCATGCTTTTCAGAAAAAGAATATTATTTTTGTCGAAAAATCTAAAATAGAGAGCAGTTTTGGGAGGGGAAGTTGAACAGGATTGCAATGGGGGGAGGGATATGATAAAGTTATGGATATAGATGTGTCAGGCGCACTGCTGTAAGGATGCATCAAACGTTTTTTGAAACTGTTTTGGAAGCGTAGATTTTTGGGGAGAAACACTGGGAGGGACTGTGTTTTCGGGTAAACCGGCAATTTTTATGGAGTCGAAAAAGGGGAAATGGAGGGTGAAAGAAATGCTGGGTGATTGCGCAACGAATAAAAAGGGGTATAAAAGAGGCTATAAAAAGGCCTATGAGGAGGCGAAAAAGAAATATAATCTGCTCTATATAGCAAGTCTGGCTGTTCTGCTCTACCTGTTTCAGTCGCTTGCGGAATATTTAGGTGTGGCGCGCAGCCTGATTACCCAGGCAATATTGATCACAATACTCTTGCTTTTTAACTTGATTTGGGATAGCGCGCACTGCGGGGGGAAAGAGAGCGATGGCGCGGAGGGGATTTGATACCGCCTCCAGATTGGGCGCGGCAGGTGTTTGGAGACCATCAATGTGGTGGAACAGAGGTTGGATATCAGGTACTGCTTTTGGCCTTCCATTCATTTTTGGTTTTGCAGAGTGGGACGGCAGTGTGGGGGGGCAGGTGTTCTGGCCCGTGTACTGCTGTATCTGATTGGAAACGGCGGTATATATGTGCAGGTTTTAAGTGGCAGGAGTGCGGACGAGCTGGGAATGGTATTTATATTGTGTTATCAGCCGCTCTATCATCGGCTGATACAGTGCTATACCATGGAGATCCGAATGGGGCGGGAATGGGTGCGTTGAATAGAACAGCCAGCAGTCACAGACGATATCCGCGCGGGAAAGGGAGAGACGGTGGATGAGCTTGTGGCAGTGTTGCAGAAGCTGATGAAGTAGAGAGGAAGACGGCAGAGAGAAGAAAAGGAGAATCAGACAATGACAAAGACTATGAAAATCGAGGGAATGATGTGTGGACATTGTGAGGCCACAGTGAAGAAATGCCTGGAGGCACTTCCGCAGGTGGAGGAAGCTGCAGTGAGCCATGAGGCGGGCACTGCGGTGGTAACTTTAAAGGAGGAGATTGCGGATGAGGTGTTAAAGAAAACTGTGGAAGCGAAGGATTACAAGGTAACTTCCGTCGCGTAAATAGAATTTGCGGATTCCATGGAATTATGAAGAGACGCGCAACCAGCCCAGATCGGCAGAATGGGGAGAAAGTGGCAGTTTGAGAGAACTGACATGACAGAGGGAGCGCGGGCGGAGATCGGTACAGGTTTGTGCCTGAATCTATCTCCGCCCGCGCTCTTTCTGAATGCAATTTCAACACCGCATATTTTTTTTGAGAAATAGTGCAAATGGATTGTGTGGATGAGTCGGATGTAGTATACTGATTTTACCGCGAAAGGTTAGGAGTCTTTGGGGCGGAAAACGTTTGATAAAATCCAATGAGGAGAGAATGTAAAAGAGGGATAACATGATTCGGGTTGGGATATGTGATGAGAAGAAAGCTACCGTTGAGCAGATGGAGGAACTGATTCTTTCTATATGTAAAAGAGAGGGCATCAAAGCCAAGATAGATAGATTTTTGGACGGAGCGACTTTAGAGGAATCCTATTGGGAGGGAATGAGGTATGACCTCCTTTATCTGGATATTCAGCTGGGGCATAGCGGCGGGATCGCAGTGGCAAAGAGTATCAGAAGAGTGGATGAGAATGCTGTGATTATATTTGTATCCAGCTATGATAAATGCTGGATGGAATTGTTTCGACTGGATGTCTTTGCGTTTATCAAAAAGCCGATTGATTCCGACCATTTCACAAAGATGTTTCTTGAGGCGCACGAGAAAATCAGCAGAAAAGAGTTTTATTTTTGTTTTCATTATAAAGGGGAGGAACATAAAATTCCATGCAATGAAATTTTGTATTTTGAGAGTCGTGGGAGACAGATTCGATTCTATATGCGCAGTGGTGAGACAGAAATGTTCAACGGAAAGCTCTCGGAGGTGGTTGATCGACTCGAAAAAGGTAAGGTTCCGTTTCTCCGGATTCATCAATCCTATCTTGTGAATTATCATTTTATCCGATCGCGATCAAAAACGCATATCACGCTTGTAAATGGAAAGAGACTGCCGATCAGCAAAGAGAGGCAGAAGGGGTTTGACGGGGAGTACTGCGTGCTGCTCGGGGAAGGTATCAATGCATGAGACCGGGGATTATATATGAAATCTGACTATGGCCACTGCGGCCATTTTTCTTGCGCAGTTATTGGGGGCTCCGAGATGGTGTCAAAAGGTCGGGAATGAGTAAAAGATTGCTTGTTCCCGACCTTTTTCTACTTTTTTCTACCTACTTTCAAACTATTTTTGACAGCAAATCGGGTATTTTTGACAAATGTAAGAAAATTTGATTCATTTGTGGTATGATAATAAACAAAGAAGGCGGGAGGCGTAAAGAAAATGGGAAAATACAAAAGAAAGATTTCTTCGGCAGTTGTATTTTTTGTACTATTTATATTGCTGCCGGGTCTGGCAGAAGCCAAAGAGCCGCTGCCTTCGGAAAAAGAAGTGGTATTTGTTCTGGATGCGAGCGGAAGTATGAGAACCAATGATCCGAAACGTCTTGCAATTGACGGTATTGCACAGTTTGTATACACATTGCCATCCAATTATGCGGTGGGAGTTGTTTCTTATAATACAGACGTGATCCTGGAGAGAGCGCCGGTGGAAGACGCCGAGCGCGAGGCGCTCATTGCGCAGGCGGAAGAAATTGTTTACGCGGATTACAGCAATGCAGGAGCCGGACTTTCCCGCGCGGTGGAGATGCTCAACTCCAGCGCGGCAGAGGATAAGACAATTGTTCTGGTGTCGGACGGTGAGATTCTGATGGGGAGCGGGGCGGCGACTGAGCAGGCGGAAAATGATTATCAAAGCGCAATTGAGGCTGCGCAGCAAAACAATATCACCATTCATGTGGTGGGGCTTGGATCAGAGATGGAGAATCAGGACAATTCCATTTTTACTGCGGCGAATCGGACCGGAGGCGGTGTTTATTACACGCCGCAGGCAATTGGAATCCAGAGTGCGATTGATGATATTTTAAAAGCGCAGATGGGAATCAAGCAGACAACCGCGGCTATGGTAGACACAGATGGAACGGTGGAGACGCTGTCCTTGGATATGCCATTTTCCAACGCAAGTAAAGTGCGTATTCTGCTGGTGGGCAATACGGCAATCGAGAATCTGAACACCAATTTTCAGGCGGAAAGTGCAAAACAGATCAATGGCGAGAGGTATTCTCTGATTGAGATGGCGTATCCCAAAAGCGGAAAAGTGGAGGTAAGCTTTTCGGGGAAGTCCGGGAGCAGAGTCTATATTACCATGATACCGGAATATCAGATCAAGCCACGGGCTGAGATTACATATACGGATATCCCGCCGGAGGAAGAGGGGGCACTCTACTACGACCGGGAAGCTTCTATCATATGCCGTTTCTATGATCTGGGAAATGAAAATCTGCAGCTTTGGACGGAGGAGTATTTTAATCACAGCAGACTTTCCGCCTGGGTGGGCGGGACCATCCGGGAGTCGGCGATAGAGCAGGGGCAGCTTTTGGTCAAAGAGAAAGTGAAAGAGAGAATGTCAGCGGATCTTGTGTTTGATTATTCTGTGTTTCCGGTAAACGTAATTGGCGGCCAGCTGCTGCACGTTGAGCTGGAGGAGCCGCCGCCACTGCCGGAAGAAGAGCCGAAGCCGCCTTATCTTTTGATAGGGCTGGGGATAGCGGCAGTGTTGGCGCTTGGAGTCGCGGTTTGGCTCTGCAGGCGTCCGAAGCCGGAGCCGCCGCCACAGGATGAAAAGCCGGAGCCAGGGAAGTACAGCTACGTTGGAAAGCTGAACATTTATATTACAAGGACACCTTCCGGCTATGATGTGCCTCCCTTATCCTACGATTTATTCCGGCTGCCGGCTGGAAAAGTAATATCGCTGGGTGAGGTGCTGGAGAGCTGCGATATCAAAGAGCATTTTGCGGGGGCGGAACATATTTATTTTAAATCGGATGCAGGAAGAAGCATTATTCTGACAAATAACTCGGATTGTACAATCCTTAGAAGCAGGGAGATACTGATGAAGAAAAAAAGTTATCAGATTCCGGCAGGGACGAAGATGGATGTTGCATTTGAGGATGAAATCAGTGAACTTACGGTACAGTACAAAGATTTAAAGCCATCTGAGATGTGGTGAGACGGTCAGGTTTCAGGATTGGTTTTGAATAAAAACAAAGAGAAAAGGAGTAAAAATGATGGAAATAATCTCCCAAACGAACCGGACACTTCTGTTGGATGTGATTAATCCGGATAAGATGGATCTGCTTACCTTAGTTGGTGATGTAAAAGGGATTGACAGTTTGAATGACGATAAGATGCGCGAGATCAATCAGCATCTGTGCTGCTACAGCTATGAGGAGATGGAACGCAAATTTATGCCAACGGTCTGGTCCTTTTTTGACGCAAATTCCCAGTCGGTTAAATACACGCTGGAGAGACCGGAACACATTCCAGAAAACATGCTGACGGCGATTCAGCTGAATGATTATGACAGCTTTTTCAAGACAGTGCTCACCGTGATGTCATCGAGGAAAGCGCAGGGGGCTCTCAACTCAGACTTTCATTTTGAGAGCTTGCTGGATATGATTTCTCCCAAAAAAGTCATGGAAGATATCAAGATGGTCAGAAAAGAGATCCAGTATAATTACAAAAAGTACGCCGAGCTGGAAGATGGCGATCCTGAAAAGCTGGATGTCGGTGACCGGCTGAATCTGCTTTTGGAGGATGCCAGCAAAAACTATGCAAATGTTATGGCAATGCTGCCGCTGGCAATCGAAGATATCAAGACCCGCCTGATGCTTGGAGGTGGGGAGAAGAAGGATGCCGGGAGGGCGATCGCGCCGGGGCTTCTGACGATGTCGGACAACGGTGAGTTAAAAATACTGGAGGCCCCCAAAGAGGAGACAACCAGCCTGGTGGCATTGGAGGACTCTGTAAACACAGGGTTGATGGAAGTCTTGAAGGAAGATTATCAGGAGATCAGCGAGAATCCAAGCGATTATGTACAGAGCCTTGTGGTGCGCACTTTTTGTCCGCTCACAGCAGTGGTCTCGTCGGAGATTGATGTGGAGACAGAGGTCTCAAACTATAATTCTTACCTGGAATTTTACCGGACATCCAAGGACAACTTTATAAAAGTGGTAAAGCCACTGGTGGAAAAGCTCCTGGGTATACGGATGTTTTTTGATCAGTATAAGACGAAGACCAAGGGTATGGTGCCGGCGCTGGTGATCGCCAATATTTCTCCGGAGATGATGGCCAAAAGCTCCAATCTGCCGAGACTGATCACTTATCTGAACACAACGAACAGTAAAAATAATTTCAATGACACCATATGGTACGCGATTTATCCGAATGTATCCTGGTCGCAAAATGTAACCAATAAAATACACAGGGAACGTTTTAAGGGAAATGTGAAGAAAGCGGGGACAGACATATACAGTCTGGAGTCCTTAAGCACGCTTTTGGATGTCTTTCGGGATTATCGGGTAGAGACATTTTTTTCTTTTGAAAACCGAGAGGAGACCACATTTAACGCATTGGCGGTGGAGGGTGTGGAAAAGGCGATCGAGCGGTGCCGTCCGCTGATCGGAAAACCGTACAGCGAGTTTGCGATACCGGTACTTCCGAATTTTACCGTACTCCCGAAAAACAAATCCGGTGTGATCCTTGATAATAAGATGAAGCTGACCGAGCAGGATGGCGTTGCTTTATCGGAGGAAAAGGAAGATATCATGCGCCTCTGGATTGAGGGCGTGTACATTAATGGGGCCTATGTGGCCGCCGGATTCCGCGCAGCCTGCCAGTGTCCGGAATTTTTGAAAAATCATTTTAGCAGATATAAGATTCGCACGGATATGGAGCAGCCGGGTGTGCGTTTTGATATTGAAGCGGGAAATCATTCTCTGATGGCATACACAACGATGCCAAAAGAGATTACCGGATTTACGAACACCATTAAAAACCAGATTAACCAGATGAATTTTGGATGGGTTTTTGCATCGGAGAATGCCTCTTTAAGCGGGGAAAACATTATAAATATCACCGTGTATAAGGCGAGAAATCTTTTGTATGATGCGGAACATGCGACTTATGAGCCGACTTATAAAACACAGATGACAACCTATGTGGAGCGTACACTGCGGTATCTGACTGGTGATTTTAAAGAGGATAATATCAAGAATTTCTTTTCCAATAATCCGTCCAGCCAAAAGAGTAAGTGGCTGGCAAAAAAAGACTGCATCAATGCCATTATAGCGGAAGGTGACACACTGGATTACAGCATTGATGAGCGGGATGGGATTTGCGAGCTGACCATTTCCTTTAACGGCAGCCCGAGAAATCTGGAAGTACAGATTAACCGCCTGTCTTCTAATACATAAAAACAATAGCGGATAAAAAAGAAATGGAGGTAAAAGTATGGGATTCAGATTAACCATTGATGGTTCCGGTCCTGTGAACCTGAACGAAGAGTGTATTACGAATGTGGAATTTATTTCAGAAATTCCGGAGGATTCCAATGCACGGGCAACCGACAACGGAGCAGCACTTAAGGTGTGGGGAAAGATGTTATTTTCCCTGGGCGCGGAGGCGCAGGATGGCACGCTTAACCTTGCGAAGTGGAGCGTAGTGCCAAGTGAGAGCGCGGATTGCTACCGCAATGTAAAGGTGGAAGTAGTGGCTGCGGGGCAGATCGTAAGACAGTTCTCCCTGCCAAATGCTTTTGTGATGGAATATCAGGAGGAATTGGATGATGAAACGGGCGTGGGAACATTTTCTCTGCACGTAAAGCAGAAGAAGGATTTGACAAAACGCACCAGTATCGAAGGCGGCTTCGGACAGTAAAGGAGGGCACAGATTATGTCATTAAGAGTTACAGTAAGCGGGGCAGACAGCTTTGAAATCGCAAAAGACTGTGTGCAGAAGGTAAAGTTCAAAACAGATATTCCTCTGGATTCCAACGCGAGAACAAAGGATGTGGGAAGCACACTGGAAATATCAGGAAAGATACTTGTGGCGACGGATGGAGATCCCTTTGACAGTACAAGGCAGCTGGCACTCTGGTCGATGGTGCCGGCCGAAGATTCTTCCGCTTACCGGCAGGTAACGGTGGAGGTGTTGAGCGCGGGTATCGTGGAGAGAAAGTACAGCTTTCCAAGAGCTTTTGTGGTCGACTACAAGGAAAATTATGGAAATACCGACGGAATTGGGCAGTTTACCATAAAGATCAAACAGAAAAAAGATAAACTGGATACCATTGCTGTAGAAGGTGGCTACATGGGTGCCTAAACGTAACGGATATCGCTTTTTTGGGGCATGTCTTAGGTTAAGATGTGCCCCTTTTGTATCGAGCATTGTGCATTTTATTTTTATCTGAGAGGCTTTCCGATACACGGCAGGCGTCTCTGATAAAAATAAAGAAAGGCAGGAAAGAGATGGGGAAGCAGAACTGGGATGAGATTTTAGGTGTGGCAGAGCAGGCGACGGG